>JALYLI010000060.1 GCA_030774335.1 Acidobacteriota bacterium
CCCGGCGACGACCTACGTTCCCACACAGTTGCCCGTGCAGTATCATCGGCCCGGCGAGGCTTAACTTCCGTGTTCGGGATGGGAACGGGTGTGACCCTCGCGGTATGATCACCAGGAAACTTTTAGAAGTCCGAAATCAGAGGTTGAAAGTCCGCAGACTTATTCCGCTAATCCCGAAACTCAAACTTTTAATCTCGCGAACGAAATCTTCAGGCCCGGTTAGAGCCTGAAGACTCGCGAGTGTGACAACAGAAATTGGCTGGCATTACAAATTGGGCTCAATATCGAACGCGACTGTGCAGAATTGGCGTTTACCTTGTGACCTGCTTCGAAATCGCTTTTCGCAATCCCTTGCGCAAATCACTTCTGCGTTACTGCTCTCTCTCAAAGACGGTTTGAGAAAGTTTTATGATTAAGCCGAACGGGCGATTAGTACTGGTCAGCTTCACGCATTGCTGCGCTTCCACCTCCAGCCTATCAAAGTCGTAGTCTTCGACTGCCCTTCTTAGGTCATAAACCTTGGGAGAACTTATCTTAGGGCGAGCTTCTTGCTTAGATGCATTCAGCAATTATCTCTTCCAGACTTCGCTACCGAGCTATGCCGCTGGCGCGACAACTCGTACACAAGAGGTCTGTTCATCCCGGTCCTCTCGTACTAGGGACAACTCCCTTCAATTCTCCTGCGCCCACACCAGATAGGGACCGAACTGTCTCGCGACGTTCTGAACCCAGCTCACGTACCGCTTTAATAGGCGAACAGCCTAACCCTTGGGACCTTCTACAGCCCCAGGATGCGATGAGCCGACATCGAGGTGCCAAACCTAAGCGTCGATGTGAACTCTTGGCTTAGATCAGCCTGTTATCCCCGGCGTACCTTTTATCCGTTGAGCGATGGCCCTTCCACGCGGGACCACCGGATCACTAGACCCAGCTTTCGCTCCTGCTCGACTTGTAAGTCTCACAGTCAATCCGGCTTATGCTCTTGCACTCCACGGCGGGTTTCCAATCCGCCTGAGCCGAACTTTGGGCGCCTCCGTTACAATTTAGGAGGCGACCGCCCCAGTCAAACTACCCGTCTGGCCGTGTCTCCCCACCCGTCACGGGTGGTAGGTTAGAACGACAGAACGATCAGGGCAGTATTTCACTGTTGCCTCCTCCTCAGCCGAAACCAAGGAATCATAGGCTCCTGCCTATTCTACGCAGATCGTTCCGTTACTCATGGCCAGAGTGCAGTTAAGGTGCACGGGGTCTTTCCGTCTAGATGCGGGCATCCGGCGTCTTCACCGGAACCACAAATTCGCCGAGCCGCTCGCCAAGACAGTCGCTCTATCATTCCACCATTCGTGCAGGTCGGAACTTACCCGACAAGGAATTTCGCTCGGTTTCTCTTACTCTGTTTCCAGAGAAGCCGGACTTTATCTTTCGCTGCCTGTGTTCATTACCGAAGCTATCGCTCTGATTTCTTCAATCCCGTCAAGCTTCAAGTGTTTTCCCTGAGTAATCAGGTGCAGAATCTTTCGGAACCTCGCGAAGTCGACTCGCTTCTTCGATTTAAGCGGATGCTTTTCGAAGAAGGGAACGATCCTTTCGTTGAGGTGATTCAGCCCTCGAACCCGGTACGCCATTCGATCCCCGTGATTTCTTCTTACCACTCCGCATCCGAAAAATCTCTTCAGTGCGTGTAGCAGTTGAATGTCACGTCGATGTTGAACAACGGTGAATTCGGGGAGTACTTGAAATTGGCAGGACATCTCCAGGTGTGGGTTGATGCCGACGTAGAAACAACCTTCGCCGTCAACAAATCCCACTACCCATTGAGCTTCTAGCTTCTCAGGATGCGACTGAACATTAAGTCTCTGAGGGTTCTCCATAATATTCTCCTGGAGTCTTCCCTGCGGATTGTCCCCATGTCCGCCGGATTTTGACTGCCGCGATTTCCGCGACGAGTACCGGATAGCTGTGTGAGGAGTTTCCCGCATATGGTTCAGTTTTACTAAGGCTGCGCGTTGTTCAACCTTAGGACCGTTATAGTTACGGCCGCCGTTCACCGGGGCTTCAGTTCAAGCCTTCGCACCTTGCGGCGCTGAGCCCTTGCTTTAACCTTCCGGCACCGGGCAGGTGTCACCCCCTATACGTCGTATTCGACTTAGCAGAGAGCTGTGTTTTTGTTAAACAGTTGCAGAGCGCGATTCGCTGCGACCGCATCGGGCTATAAACCCTACTGCGGTACCCCTTCTCCCGAAGTTACGGGGTTAATGTGCCTAGTTCCTGAGCGAGCGTTCTCTCGAGCGCCTGTGGATATTCACCTCGTCTACCTGTGTCGGTTTGTGGTACGGGCACCTGGTTGACTCCTTAGAGGATTTTCCCGGCAGCGTGAAATCAGAGACTTTGCGGTCGTATGACCTCGTCACCATTTTCACCGTTAATGACCCTACGGATTTGCCTATAGGATCCGGCTTGTAATGGCCAATCGGGACGTCCATCACCCGACTCTCTTATCCTTCTGCGTCACCCCATCGTCAAACGTCACCAGGCGGGACAGGAATATTAACCTGTTGTCCATCAGTTACGCCTTTCGGCCTCACCTTAGGACCCGCCTAACCCTGAGCGGATTAACCTTCCTCAGGAAACCTTAGACTTTCGGCGACACGAGTTCTCATCGTGTTTATCGCTACTTATGCCGGCAGGGTCTCTTGTGTAGTGTTCAGTAGTCCTCTCGGTCTACCTTCAGACTCCACGCAATGCTCCCCTACCAAAGATTATTCCCGAAGGAATAACCATTTCGCAGCTTCGGTCGTATGCTTGAGCCCCGTTGAATTGTAGGTGCATATCCGCTTGACCAGTGAGCTGTTACGCTTTCTTTAAAGGATGGCTGCTTCTAAGCCAACCTCCTGGCTGTCCGAGCGAATACACTTCCTTTCCCACTTAGCATACAGTTAGGGACCTTAGCTGGCGATCTGGGCTGTTTCCCTTTTGACCACGAAGCTTATCCCTCGTAGTCTCACTCCCGTGCAGTTGTCCACGGCATTCGTAGTTTGATTGGATTTGATAGCCTGAGTTGGCCTCTAGTCCATTCAGAGCTCTACCACCGTGGCAATTCACACAAGGCTGTCCCTAAAGACATTTCGGGGAGAACGAGCTATCACGGAATTTGATTAGCCTTTCACCCCTACCCTCAGCTCATCAGAGCGATTTTCAACTCACACCTGTTCGGACCTCCAATCGCGTTTAAGCGACCTTCATCCTGGCCAAGGGTAGATCATCCCGCTTCGCGTCTAATCCTACGTACTTGTCGCCCTATTCGGACTCGGTTTCCCTACGGCTCGCTTGCGCTTAACCTTGCACGTAAGATTAACTAGCCGGCTCATTAAGCAAGAGGCACGCCGTCAGGCTTTCATGGACCGAAATCCATGCATGGCCCTCCGACTGCTTGTAAGCATACGGTTTCAGGTTCTATTTCACTCCCCTCGCAGGGGTGCTTTTCGCCTTTCCCTCACGGTACTGGTTCACTATCGGTCGCCAGAGAGTATTTAGCCTTGGAGAGTGGTCTCCCCAGATTCCCACGAGATTACACGTGTCTCGTGGTACTCAGGATACCGCTTCGAGTCCGGTACATTTTCCGTTACGTGGCTCTCACACTCTTTGGCTCCGCTTTCCAGCGGATTCACGTAATGTCCGGTTTGGTAACTCTACTTATGCGGTCCTACAACCCCCAAATGCAAGCACTTGGGTTTGGGCTGTTCCGATTTCGCTCGCCGCTACTTTCGGAATCTCTGTGATTTATTTTCCTCCAGGTACTGAGATGGTTCACTTCCCTGGGTTGGCTCATACCCGCCTATGTATTCAGCGGGCTGTAACGAGAGTTCATCTCGCCGGGTTTCCCCATTCGGAGATCCTCGGATCAAAGCCTGCTTGCGGCTCCCCGAGGCTTATCGCAGCTTGCCACGTCCTTCTTCGCCTTCTGGCGCCAAGGCATCCACCGTACGCTCTTAGTAGCTTAATCATAAAACTTACTCAATCCGTCTTCTGGTCTCGATCTTCTGATTTACCTTCGACGTCCTGATTCACGTAGCTCCATACATCCTCGTATCTCTTCTTCTGAATCCTCACGGATTTAGTCGATTAGCGACACAGGCTTTCGTCTCTACGCTCCTCAAACAATTGGAAAGTCCGCCTTTTCTTCCACAGTTATGCTCAACTCGAGCAAAACTTGTAATCGTCCACAATAATTCTCTGCGATCTCTCGGTGTCACTGCTCACGCAGATACACCTCGGTATGATCACAGAGGCCCTTACTGTGAACTTGCCAGCCTTTCTGTTGTCAAAGAGCAATATCCCTGATCCCGTCAGGGCGTCCCGAATTTCTCGGAACTCTTTTCCGGATAATGTCCAAGTTCGAATGCAAACTTAAACGTCCGAAAAATAAAAAACCCGGCGCCGAGCGCCGGGCACAGTCGCCTTGTTCAGGCGTCTTTGCGCGAAGCTCGACTAATTTCTATCCTGTGCTCGTAAAGAACCTCACTTAGGATCTACTTCAGGAGTTCGACCCGACTGTGACGCCCTGCTTGGTCCGTCTCATCATGTCACGATGACCCCGGACGCTTCGCAGCGCCCCGAACCATCTGTAACTTTATACCAGCTTTCCCTTACCCGTCAACCCCCTGCAACATTTTATTTTGCGGCTCTCTGTGAGCGCCTGTGCAAAACGCACTCTCCGGAGAGTCCCGTTGGATGCCGGCGATGAAGTCGCCATGGGTATAGAATGTGGCTAATCACTGAGAGACTTTTTTGAAAATATCCCGACGCGATGTGACAAAAATGTTGCTGGCGACCGCGGTGGCGCCGCCTGCGCTGGCTGCGAAATCCACTGGCAGCGTGAGTGGAACGAAAACCTGGGACGTCGCCATCATCGGCGCCGGAGTGTTCGGCGCGTGGTCGGCATATTGGCTGAGGAAAGCGGGCCAGCGCGTAATTCTGCTCGACGCTTACGGAGCGGCCAACGACCGTTCCAGCTCGGGCGGAGAATCGCGCATCATCCGCACCGCTTATGGCGAAGACGATTTCTACAGCCGCTGGGCCTGGCACTCCCTTCCGCAATGGCAGGAACTGGCCGCGCGCTGCGGACAGAAAATTTTTCACGAAACTGGCGTGCTGGCATTTTCTGACGGCAGCACTGACTTTGTAGCTCAGAGTGCGCGGAGCCTTGAACGGCTGAAAATCTCGCACGAAGTACTTGATGCGGCGCAAATCGCCAGGCGCTTCCCGCAAATTGGCCTTAAAGGTAATGAAGTCGGAATCTTCGAGCCCAGCAGCGGGGCGCTCATGGCCCGCCGCGGAGTGCTGGCTTTAGTGGATGAAATTGTCCGCCAGGGAGTCGAATACCGATTGGCGGCTGTTACGCCCCCGGTTTCGCATGGCAAGTTGAGTTCCGTCGCGGCCACAACAAACGAAACAATTTCAGCTGCGCAATTCGTCTTTGCCTGTGGGCCATGGCTGCCAAAAATTTTTCCCGAACTCCTGGGACGCTTGATCAAACCGGAACGAGCCGAAGTTTACTTTCTGGGAACCGCGCCAGGGGACACCCGGTTTTACCCGCCGCAAATGCCTACCTGGATTTACGCCAGCAAAGACGTCGAAGCCTACGGCATGCCGGTATTAGAAAATCGCGGATTCAAAATCGCCGTGGACAAGCTGTCGCTGCCGGCCGACCCGGACACCATGGATCGCGCACCCACTCCGCCGTACCTCGCGCAACTCCGCGCCTTCGTCGCCGAACGTTTCCCTGCACTGAAGGATGCTCCGGTGATGGAGACGCGCGTGTGCCAGTACGAATACACCGAAAGCAATAACTACCTGGTAGATCGTCACCCGGAGATGGAGAACGTATGGATCGTGGGCGGCGGCTCGGGACACGGTTTCAAAAACGGGCCGGCGATGGGTGAGTATGTGGCAGGCGTTGTGGCTGGCGGTGCTCCACTGGAGAACCGATTCACGTTCGGATACCGGCCGAACCCCGGCCACCGCGTGCAGTAGCACAATCTATACCGCACACTAATCCTGAGAGTGGTTGCCGTGAAACCCCCGTTTTGACGATGCAGTCTGGAACGGAAACTGAAAGAAGAGCGAATTTTTTCGTGCTGAGGCGACCAACCCTTGCGCACATCACAGCGAGCAGTCCAATTTTTCACTCGCCCGGCGCAGGCATGCGTTTCCGAGTTCTAAAAATAATAAAGGCGGGCCGGCCACCAGCCGCCCGCCTTTATTTTATTTCCAATTAACTCCGCCTAGCGAAGGCCGTACAAATCCACCCTCGGTCGCCGGTTCCAGCTTCCTCTGGCGTACCACAGCTCGACGCTCTCAATTACCCGTCGTTCTCCAGGGAGGTCGATGGGACGAGTGCGTCCGCCGCTTGGAATGCGGTCGTGAATGATCAGTTCTTCGTGCGAACCGTTACCGTAGTGTACGACCACACGCTCGAAGTCGATAGCCCCGCCGCTGACCCGCAACTGAATGGCACGGAATCTGCCGTCCCTACGACCCACCCTTATATTGTCGTGATCCTGGCTGCCGTCCACATGCGCGTTTCCGAGGTGAGCCCACCGGCCGCGGTAATTTCCGCGGTCCCGATCTCTGTCGTCTCTGTCGCCGTAGCCCTGAGCGTAAAGCGACGCGCCGAAGGCCAGGCTGACCAGCAAGCCGAGCAGCCATACGTTTTTGTTCTTGATCATGGATATTTCTCTCCGTTAGTCGTGGAGTCGCCGTTGGAACAGGGTGTTGCGGCGATCTCTAGTTCAGGCTGGGGACGGCGGTATTAGGTACCACCGGGGCAATGGACATGACTTTATACCCGCTCCAGCCAATTGACAACGCCTGCTTCTACATTTTCACGCGACAGTAACGCACTCGTGAGCCACCTCGTTGGACTGACCATTCCGCTTTAGCTAAACTGGTTTAGTAAACTGAAGATCAGCAGTGTGAAAGCAACTCCAGCTACGATGACTGAGCAAATAAATGATGCCGGCACCGTGCGGGTGCGGTTCGCGCCTTCGCCGACCGGATATCTGCACGTAGGGGGTGGACGAACCGCGCTGTTCAACTGGCTGTTTGCGAAACAACAGCGCGGCACCATGGTCCTGCGCATCGAAGACACCGATGCCGAGCGCAACAAGCCCGAACTGGTCGAAGGCATTCTGTCCGGCCTGCAATGGCTGGGGCTAACCTGGGACGAAGGTCCATTTTATCAGTCACAGCGTACCGAGCTTTATCGCGCCGCCGCAAAAAAATGCCTGGCGAATGGCTCTGCATTTCTTTGTTATTGCCCCGCTGAAAAATACGCCGGCGGAGATCACGCCGAGGATGGCGCCGAAGGTGGCCAGGTGCGGCGCGTGGTTCGCTGCGGTTGCCGCGACGGAAACCCCTCCAACCCAGGCACGAAACCGGCTATTCGTTTCAAGGTTCCCATCGGCGGAAAGACCACTTTCTACGATGTGGTCTTCGGCGACACGGAATTTTCCAACGACGATATCGAAGACTTCATGCTGCTGCGCTCCGACGCCGTCGAGGAATTCGGCCAGCCCATGTATCAGCTCAGCGTCGTGGTCGATGACATCGATATGCGCATCACCCACGTGATTCGCGGCGCCGATCATCTTTCCAACACCCCCAAACAAGTTTTGCTGTATCGCGCACTGGACGCCAAACCGCCCATCTTTGCGCATCTGCCATTGATCCTTGGCCCCGATCGCAAGCGCCTTTCCAAGCGTCACGGCGCCACCAGCGTCAGCATGTATCGCGACGAGGGTTTTCTACCCGAGGCGTTTCAGAATTTTCTCGCTCTGTTGGGATGGGCGCCCGGCGGCGATGTGGAATTCATGCGCACCTCCGAGTTGATGGAGAAATTCAAACTTGAAGGCGTGACGCGCACTAACGGTGTTTTCGACAAAGCCAAACTCGAATGGTTCAACACGCAGTACCTGCAGAAACTGCCCATCGAAGATCTGCTGCCGCAGGTAGAACAGGAATTACGCCGCAGCAAATTGTGGAAAGATGAATGGGCTGGCGAGCCCGGCCGTGAGTGGTTTACGCGCACGGTTGATCTTCTGCGTCCGCGCGTCCGTTTGCTCCCCGACTTTTCCAGCTGGTCTCGCGGCTTTTTCAGCGACGAGTTTCCCATCGAAGCCGCCGCGGAAGCGAAGTTCTGGAAGGACCCCAAAATCCCCGACCTGCTCAGGAAACTGGCCGATGCGCTCGCCGCGCTGCCGGAATGGAATCACGACGCCTGCGATCACGCGTTGCGGGCCCTGTGCGAAGCGGAAGGCGTGAAGGCCGGATTACTGATCAACGCCACGCGCGTCGCCATCGTGGGCCAAGCTGTGGCGCCGCCACTGTTCGACACCATGGTGGTACTGGGACGCGAGCGTGTGGTGAAAAGACTGCAGGCCGCCTCGCCCGCTTCCGTCGCGAAAAGCTAGACCGTTAGCCAGGCTCTATCGGGATTAATTTTTGGTTTCGGTCTGGCCTTTTGCCTCGCTGCCGCTTTTGTCCCCTTTGTCCTGGCTCTGCTCATCGTTACCAAATGTTTTTCTGATTTTTTTATGAAACACGCTGAATTCCAGCGTAGGACTGTCTCGCGTCCCCGATATTTCGATAGGAATGAGAGTCCCCGCCCCGCGCTTGCTGAAAAATGGATCAACAGCCTTCAGAAAAATCCCTTTCTTGCCGCCAACCAGTTGTGACAGCTTGGCGTCCATGCGCAGCTCGCCCGCAAAATCCAAATCTTCTCCGCGAAGCTTGTAAGTGCCGGCCAGCTGAATCACCGCGCCCGGAACGCTGAACGTCAGAGTCTCGAAAGTGATCACGCCATTTTTCAATTTAAATTTACCGCGCAAATCGGAGATGGCGCTCCCGGCGTCCAAATTGTCAGGCTGCCCCTGGGCATGGCGGCTGAAGGACGCCAGTTTGTCGCGCACATCGGAACTGGCAAAACGCGCGTCAGTAACGGTGAATTCTCCGTCCAGCGTTAATTTATCCAGAACTTTTACCTTGCCTGGCGGCAGCACCATCTTGGTTTTCAAATTCACCAGCCCGCTCATCATCGGCTTGGTGGACTTCGTCGCTAATTGCAGCAGGTCTTCGAGGCGTGCTTTGGGCGCCAAAACATCAAGAACAATCAGGTGCCCTTTTTTTTCGGGGACGCGCACCACGCTGCCGTTGGCGGTAATTTGCGAATGAATCAAAGTGGCCCGCACTGGATGCAGATACGTATCGCCGTTGGTTCCGTCCACCGTCGCGGAGAATTCCGTGTGCAGCGGCACCGGCCGTCCCACGGGATCGATGGAAAATCCAGGCGTATCAGTGACGCCTTCTACCTCCAGGCTGCCCAGCACTCCGGAATATTTTCCCGTAGAAGACAGCGTGCCCGCGATTCCGGGAAATGGATCAAGCTTGGCATCCGTAAACGTATACGAGCCGGAAACCGGCGTGGAACCTGGATCATCAACCTGCCAGGGCCCAAAGTCTCCTTTGGTTTGGATTTCTCCCACGGGTTTTGCGTTGGTGAGGTTGCCACGGAACGAAAATGGCTTGCCCGCGCCCACGGACTTCAAAATCAAATCGTGAATGTCGAAATCCAGCGGGTCCTTCCCGGCTTTCTTCGGAAGAATCAGCAAGGTAGTTTCATCGCAAACCACCTGGTCGATCACGATCTGCGGGAGCGGCTTTTTTATTTTTGTCGAAGGCGGGGGCGGCGGCCCGCCGGGAGGCTCTCCACGCGGAGGAATAGAAATAGTCATATCGTCAACGTGGACGCCACGAATGTGTCGCGGTACGCGCAGAATTCCCATAAATCCCAGGTGAAATGTAAATTGCCGGATGTGAATCAGGGGCGGAACATCCGTGCGGTTGTGATAATGAATGGCCAGATTTTCGCCGATGACGCTCATCTCCGGAAACGCGGTTACGTGAATGGACTCCAGCTCGACGCGGCTGCTGAATCGTTCGGAGAGCGCTCGCACCACCCAGTCACGCGCCCAATCGTCCAGGTCCCGCGCTTGCCGGTACACAAATGCAGCGACCACAACGAGGACCAGCAAAACGATACTTAGAAGGAAAGGCCACTTGCGCGGGCGGGGTCGGGTTACTTCTGCGGACGCCATGACGGGAGAATACCGCAGTGCGTGCTTTAAGGTGTCTGAAATATTTCGGCGTGCGCGGGTTTGGCGGCGGAACGCGACGCGGCAATGTTGACGGACGCTTGCAGGTCAATGGTTACCGGCGGCAAACAAATCTCCGTGCTGCAGGCCTGGTAGCGCAGCTTCAACGGCATTTCCTGTGGGCCAAGGTGCGCGCTTTGCAGCGCGGTAACAGGCACACGCAAGGTGACGGTGCCCTGATAGACGTTGAGCGGTTTCTTGGAAAACGTAAAGGTATGGAGCTCCCCTTTGGGATAGTTGACCGCGCCAGCTTTGAATCCCGCCGGAATTTCCGCGCGTAAATCCGTGGCGATCAGGTAGTCCTCGGACTTTTCGCGAGCGTTGACATGAAATCCGGGGCGAATCTTGAATACTACCGCGAGCTGAAACGGAACACCCCTTACCGCGGGCTCCGAGGAAACATAAACCTTGGGCGAAACCACGTCGCGTGGTGCAGGCACTTGTGATTGCGCCGTGGCCGCGGCGGAAACCATTGTGGCTGTGAGGGCCGCAATAAGGATCGCAGCATGCACCAAACAAATTTTTACGGGAACGCCCTTCTCCCGGTTGGCGGTTTTAAACGCGCCATCCAGGAAAACCCGCTCCACCAGTGAACATTTCACGCCGCGCAGCTTCATAGCATGACCGCAGTGCCCAACTGTTGCGAGATCACGCGGGCCATCACGGCATCAAGATTTTCGCCGGTCTTAGCCAGCACAAACGCATCGTGCGCTTCCGACCACCCCAGTTTAAAGCTGGTGGACAAAGCCGAAATCCAGATTTCGCGCACTGGAGTGTTCGGTGAAACAACGAACTTGGTCTCGTCGTCATCTTCAAACAAAACTTCCAGCTTCCCGCTCTCTCCCTCCACATCAAAACCGTGCTCATCTCCCGCGACGAGCAATCTTTTCTTCAGCTCTTCAAACGCGGCATCCGCTTTTCGTTGAAAGTCTTTTTCTTCCAGCATGATTTCAGACTACACGAACAAACCTTGCAGTGGAAATCGCTTCGTAAAACGATACAAGTTTCATCGTCAAAGTAATGACCACGGAGGGTTTACCCGCCCGGGCGAGTGCGCCACACTCGTTTCGTGAGTGTTTACCCGCCATGACGGGTGGGTGTCAAATTTTCAAGTACGGTGTGAAGGTTTCCAACTTTGGCTACAGCTGTGCCTCCACCGCGTGCGAAATTTCTTCGTAACTGATCAATCCGGTAATGCGTTTGACCTGCTTGCCGTCCCGGGAAATCAGAATACTCGTGGGGTATCCCAGCAGGCCGCCAAATTTATCGGCAATCGCATCGGTGCCGATCACAATGGGATAACTCATCGTCTGTTTTTGCCCGCCTACATCGAAATGTTCCTTGGTCACAAAGGGCGCCACGACGCTTTTCCCTTCCTCATCCATAGCCACGCCCAGCACGGTGAACCCCTTGCCCGCGTACTTCTGCTGCATCTCAATCAGCCACGGAATTTCCACGCGGCAAGGATCGCACCAGGTGGCCCAGAAATTTACCAGCACCACCTTGCCGCTGTAATCGGCCAGCGCAACGTCTTTTCCGTCCAGATCCTTGAAATGGACTTCCGGCGCGGGCGTCCCGATGGATTTGTCGGGTGAATAAGACGCGTGGGTAGTTCCATTCTTTGGCAAGCGCGTGGCCTTGTCCGCATAGTAAGTAGCGGCGATAAGCACCAGCACGGTGGCTACGATGATGCCGACATTCTTCATTTTCATTTCCTGTTTTTTGAAACCTGCCATTCTAAAGTGAGAAGCGGTTCAAGAAAGTCAGTTTACCCGAGAGCCAGGTCAGTTTGTTAACGAACACCAGTGCGCCGACGAACAGCAGCAACGCGCCGCTAAAAACTTCCACGGCATGGAGATACTGGCGAAAAATTTTATAGAAGCGCAGGAACTGCCCGATGCCCAGCGCGGTCAGCAGGAAGGGCACCGCCAGTCCCGCGGAATAAATGGCCAGCAGCAAAACTCCGCGAGCGATGGTGTCGCTGGCGGCGGCCAGCGCCAAAACGGTGGCCAGAATAGGCCCAATGCACGGGGTCCAGCCAAAGGCGAATGCAAAGCCCAGCAAGAACGCGCTCCACAAACCGGGCTGGCCGATTTTACTTTGAATGCGCACATCGCGATTCAGCCAGCGCGCCATTGACGGGCCAAAAAATCCGATTAGCGAGAGCGAGAAAAAATGAATCGCGCCAAAACCTGCGAAAAGCGGCGCGTGCCGCGCCATAGAAATCACTCCGAGCAACACCAGTAGGCCGCCGATAATGAGGCCAGTCCTGAAGGTCAGCTTGATGAGCACGCCAAGCAGATGCAATCCAAAAAGCAGGATCAGCGCCCCCGCAATCGGCGCCAGAACACCGCGGTTTTGGCGTAGAAATGATCCTACCGCGCTGGCGGACGCGCCAAAAGAAATGAACACCGCCGAAAATCCCGCCACGAAGGCGAGCGACGAGCCGAACAAACCGGAGCGCGGCAATTCCCCTTTGCGCAGTTGCTCCATGCCGATGCCCGACAACATGGAGATGTACCCGGGAACGAGAGGCAAGACGCACGGAGACAGAAAGGACACCAGTCCCGCAAGAAATGCGCCCGCCAGGGGTACATCGCTCATGTCGCTTCCGCGTTTCTGAAAGTTTTGGTCATTTATGAAGTACAGCCGAACGGCTTCTGAGACTTCATTCTCGCATAAATACTTGGACGGATTCCCCCGGCTATTAGATTACGGCAGGACTAGAAATTCGGACGTTGGGTGGAGGGATTTGAACGCTGGTACACGCCCGCAAGGCCAAGCAACACGTCTTCTCTGTTGGCGCCGCCGATGAACTGAAGCCCCACCGGCAAGCCCGCCGGCGTGAATCCGCACGGAACCGATATGGCGGGCACTGCCGCTAGATTCGCGGGACGATTGAGCCGCAGCAAAAGGGCCCGAGTGGCATGCTCGCTTTTTTCTACGTGGGTTTTTTCATCGCCAATGGCGGGTGCCGCGATGGGGACGGTGGGGACGACCAATGCGTCGATCGCGGAAGCCTCCATGGCCAACCGCAGCTGATCGATGAATTTTTGTCTTTGATCCAGTGCGCCGAGATAATCCGTCGCGGACACTTTGGCTCCCGCCTGCAATCTGGAACGCACATCTTCGCTGTATTCCGCGGCGCGGCCCGGGAACCAGCCGGATTGCTGGTGATAATGAGTGGCCTCCGCCCAGCCGATGCGATTGCCGGCGGTTTCGGTTTCCAGCAGCAAGGGGATGGATACGTCCACAATTTTCGCGCCGAGACCTCGCAGCGAGCGCAAGGCAGCTTCGAAGAGTTTTTCCACTTCAGCGGAAAGCACGTCAAAGAAAAATTCGCGCGGCAATCCCAGACGCAACTTCGACAAGTTTCGTGGTGTCGCTACGCCGAAAGGCGAACGCGAATCATTTTCGGTGGGTAACATGGCGTGAAAGAGTATCGCGGTGTCTTCGGCGGTGCGCGCCATGGGGCCGACACAATCCAATGTCGGCGAAAGCGGAATAACCCCGGTGGTGTCAATGCGATCGCCGGTGGGCTTTAATCCCACGACGCCACAAAGCGCGGCAGGAATGCGGATGGAGCCGCCGGTGTCCGTTCCAACGCTGGCAAAGCAAAGACCGGCGGCCAGCGCCGCTGCGGAGCCGCCGCTCGATCCCCCAGTGATTTTGCTCACGTCCCAAGGATTACGCGCCGCGCCATAATGCGGATTGTTGGTGGTTACGCCATAGGCGAACTCATGCATATTGGTTTTGCCGATGATGACGGCTCCAGCTTGCTTCAGACGCGCGACCACCGGTGCATCATCGCGAGGCACAAATTCGCGCAGGATCGCGGAGCCTGCCGTAGTGCGAATCCCCGCGGTGCAAATGTTATCTTTCAGCGAAACAGGGATGCCGTGAAGTGGGCCACGGTCGATTCGCGTTTTACGCCGGCGTGCCACGCTGAGCTCTGCTTCCGCGCTTTTTGCCTGCGCACGCGCGGTCTCCGCCGCCACGGTGATAAAAGTGTTCAGCTCAGGATTGAATCGTTCAATACGCCCGAGCATCAGCTCGGTAAGCTCCACCGGCGACAGTTTGCCGGTGCGGAACAGGCGCGCGACTTCGGCGATTGACGCGAAGACTAAATCTGTCTCGTTCATCGACGGCTCACTAACTTTCGTGACTGTGCGACCTCGGCGAATTGTACTCACTGCTAATAAATCTTTTCCTGCCGGCGCAAATTCCCGAACGTGCCGATATTGGCGATGATAAAGGCCACGCGAAACTGATTCTCCGTGCGCACCTGACCGAGCGCGATGCGCCGGTATTCCAGAGCCAAGCCGCAGCAACTTCCGTTGTAGCTGACCTGCATCAACTGGTTTTGCAAGGTACCGTTGGTCAGATCGTAGCTGATTCCCGCGGCCGCGCTGAATCCCCGGCCGTTCAGGCTGCCGTACCCAAATAGGGCGCGCACCTGATTTGAGAGCGGCTGTAGGATGGGATCGGCATCCAGCCGGAAATGTGCGACCGTGACGAAATACTGGCTGTACGGCTTGATCTTTAGCAGCGTGCCGATGGTGGTCAACTTCTCGATGGTGGGGTCGTACTCCAGAATCTGCTCCACGTCATAACGGCTGCCGGGAGCAACGGTAAAATCGCTGACAATCGGCGACCAGTGCACCGGCCCCAGCGCAAACGCAAACGGAGTTATGGAATTCAGCGCCTGAAAAACATTGCGTCGGCCCGGAACCGCTGCCCCGCCAAAAGTAGGATCGAAGAAGTGCTTCTGCACCAGCCGCCAGGAAATCAGTTCACGCGGCCCCTCGTCGCCATCATCCTTTACGAAAAATCGTTGCGTGACGCCATATTCCACTTCGTTAGTGTCGGTGATGGTGGAGTCCGAATCGAAGCGAATGAAATCGGCAAAGTTATTTACTCCCGTGACGTAGCGATAGGTCAGCACCGGCTCGATGGAATGTTTGTATCTTCGTTTTGCTTTGGGCCGGTCGAAAAACCGCTCCAGCGTCGGCGGACGCAGGTCCACGGTAAATTCGCCGGTATTGCGAACGATCGCGCGCTCGCTGACTTCGTCGGGCCCGGATAGCGAAGCCCCATAACGCGTGGAGCGGAACGCCGCGGAGGCGGTTACCCCCAGCCACGAACCGAAATGAATCGGCACGGTTACGCGCGGCGCGAATTCCGTGCGACCTACAAAGCTGGGCGTGTTGATCTGGCTGTCGGAGCGGTGCACGGCATCCGCAAAACTTTCCAATCCAAAATAAACCGGTAGTTTGCGCCACGGGGCTTGCTCCACGGAATCGAAACGCGCCTCCGGCAAATTACGCAGCGCCACGCCGGTGGCGGGATTGATCTGCAGGAAGCTTTTATCGTTCAACGCAGCGAAATTGAGGCTGAAGCCGCGGAAATTATTGGTGAGGAAAAAAGCGCTGCGAACTTCGGAGTTGATGGCCTCGCCGAAAGTGTCCGCGAAGGCGAGCCGAAATGTCAGCGACGACAAGTGATTGTAGTCGGCGACAAAACGCCACCCGCCCCGCAATTGCGATTCAATCTCCAGGCGTTGCTGCTCGCCGCCCTGCGGTTGCCGCACGCCGTTGACCAGCAGGCCACGGTCATCGACGCCAAAGTACGTATACCTGACGGAAGTGCCTTCAAGGGGTTTGGCACGCAATTCACCGCGTGTCGCGGCCCCACGGCGGCTCATGTACTGTGCGCCGAGGGTCGTGTCCAGCCACGGTTTGGGAGCCCAGTAAAAAGCTTCGCCAAACGTAAACCCTTTACGCGAACTGTCACCTACGTCGGGTATCAAAAATCCAGACTGGCGTACTTTTTTACCGGCAGGCGCGGTGGCATACGGCAACCAGACCAGCGGCACGCGAAATACTCGAAAGTTTGCATTGACGAGGGCGACGGTACGATCAAGCCGGACGCGCGCGTGCGGGGCGAAAAACTGCCATGTCGGATGCTCCGGATCACAGATGGTGATCCACGCGTCGTCGATAACATAAACGTCTCTGGGAAGGCGCTCCACGTCGCGCGCCTGAAAATAGAGCGGATTGTCCGAAAGCAAAACGCTGGGATTGGGGCGGCGCTCGATTTTTACCGTGCCCCGTACGTTGTGAAAAACCCCGTGGCCCGTTTTTACATTGTAGTGGGCTTCATCGGCGTCCATGTGCTGGTTTTCGAAATCAAATTGCACATGCCCGCGCGCGAGGGCCTCGGAAGTTTTCTCGTTGTATTCCACATGGTCGGCGCGCAGGCGGGAGTCGCCGTAGAGAATATCCACGTCACCGTCGGCAATGTACAAATCTCCGCGCCGGCTTTGTGGGCCGCTGGAGGAAAGCTCCGCGACGCCGCCGGTCTTGAATGGTAAGTGGGCCTGCTGCGCTGCTGCCTGGCTGGTCAGCGGCCCGGCGCAGAAAAAAATAAACAGGATAGCGAAAACCGGGCAATGACAGCGGGCGGCGGGGATATTCCGCGGTGATAGATGGCGGTTCACAAGATACATGTAAGCCATGAAGACAGTTGGATAGCCTAGCATGGGGTTGCGGTGATGAAGTACAAGATGCGCAGGCCAACGGTAGAGATGCTTTTGTGCAGAGTTTACTGGCTAGGTGAGTTTTCAGAAACGACGAAGCCGCGGTCTTGCGTAAGTTCAATCACGTGAACTTCATCGAATCCTTCTGCCTTGGAAGGCGGCACAATTTTTTTGAACGCCGCGATTACAGCGGGAGCAGGGACTCTCTGTTTGCCGGAGCGCAAATTGTTGCGCTGCATGGCGTCGCCCAGGGTGGACTTAAAAAAGTAAGCGACAGTGCGAAATCCGGCCGCTCGCGCAGGCCGTATATAACGTTGCCGGTCAACAGGCAACGGATTGGTATTGTCGATCACAAACGATTGGCCGCTTTGGATGCAGGCGGCCAGCAACATTTCCTCCCGGTGTCGCGTGCGCAGCATATCCAGGTTGATGCGCACATGCGTGTCAAAAAAACGCTCGCGAAAGAACGTACTCTTACCCGCTCCTTGAATCCCGACTAAGATGATGGCTTCCATATTCAGTGCGTTACCTGCGTCCCGCCGCGCGGCCTCGCCCCGGAAGAGCCGAACAAAGTGTTACAGCCGCGGCAATTTTGGCAGCTTGGGCGGTCTCGGGCCGTGCCGCACCGCGGAAACCACCGGCTCGTAAGAAAGTTCCGTGGCTTCGCGCACCGCACGCAGCATAAGCCCGCCGCGGCTCATGTCTCCACGCCCCACAAACGCCGACGGAAACAGCAGCCGTTCCTCAAAAATCCCCAGCAGCGGTTCCACGTACTTCGCCGTCGCGATACTGCCAAGCAGCACCACCTCGCACCGCTTACCAGCGCTGCGAAATAAATCTTGCGCGTCGCGCTCCAGGGGACGGCGATATCGCGAATCGCCCGCATCCACCGGCACCCCTGCGATTTCAAGTACCTCATCATGCGAGAGAACCGTTTCGGGAGGAACAAGACCACGTCCGGCGGTGATCACAAAAATCCCCGGCACCCCTGCGGGCGGCGACGCAAAAGTCCGCGCGTAAGCAAGCTTGCCCCGGAAATACAGTCCGCTGATAAAACTGAAAAGCTCGCCGATCGGCAATCCATCGTTGCGCAGACGCCGCGCCAGAATGAACGAAGCATTCTCGCTCATGATCATTTGGGCGCGCGGGCCGCCGGCGTTCGCCGGCGACAGCAAAAAGATGCGGTAGGGCGCACGCAGCGACTGCGCAGACGCCGCGCGGCTTCGGCTACGGGACTTTGTGCGGATAACACGTTCTATTGGCATGGTAGCTGGCGTTGCGGCATTGCAGAAAATTTACAGCAAGCCCAATGCGGATTTATCCTCGCGCTTGACCTGCTTCATGGTGCAATCACGCGCAGATTTTTCCGGACGCCAGCGCAGAAACCGCGTGCCATGTCGAAACCTTCCGCCGGTAAAGTGGTCGAACTGCACTTCCGCCACCAGAGCTGGGTCCAGCGGCTGCCACTCCATCGAGTGCTTGGTGCTCCAGCGGCTCCGCCCTCCGGGAGTTTTTCCCGTGAATCCCGGCGGCTTGATTATTTTCTCCAACTTTCGCGTCAGCGCCAAACGTTCATCGGCTTGGATCGACGAACTGAAGCCTACGTGGTCGAGCAAGCCTTCGTCGTTATAGAGACCCAGCAGCAGCGAACCCACCAGCGGTTTTTTGTCGAGATAGCGAAACCCGCCGACCACGCAATCGGCGGTGCGCTGCTTTTTGATTTTCTGCATGCCGGTACGCTCGCCGGTCTGATAAGGCAAATCCTTGCGTTTGGCGACGATGCCATCCAGGCCCACGCCCATGTGAAACCATTTGCGCGCCGCCGCCAGATCGCCGGTAATCGGCGAAAGGCTGATGATGGAATCTTCATTGAGATAAGATTTCGCAAAGCGCTCCAGTTGTTTTCTGCGTTTTTCCAGCGGCAGCAGCACTAGCGACTTGCCTTTTTCCTCCACGAGCAAGTCAAAAACAATGAACACGCAGGGGTGCTCCTGGCTCAACGCCAAAACTCTGCTCGCAGCCGGATGAATACGCATCAGCAATTCATCAAATGACAAATGGCCATCGACGGGGATTACGATTTCACCGTCCAGGACAAACTTCCTGGGCTTGATGGCCAGCAACGCAAAGGCCAGCTCGGGAAAATATCGCGTCAGCGGCTTGCCGGACTTGGATTGCAGGTCGACGCGATCATTGTCGCGAAATGCGAGACACCGAAATCCGTCCCACTTGGGCTCGTACTGCCACTCCGGCCCTTTTGGCAATTCGGTGGCCGGCAGGGCTTCCATCGGAGCGTATTTTTTGTTGAGGGGCAGGGTCATAGGAACGCTTTCAGATCGACGCGGCCCGTTTCGCTGAGGAGCGGTCTCCACAGGTCGCCGATCTTTCTCAGGCGTGCGGGAAGGTTGGCGACGGTGAAATCTTCAATGCGCAAACCTTGTTCGATCTCTTTCCATGTGACCGGAGCGGAAACCGTGGCGGCTGGTTTGGGCCGCACGGAATAGACGGAAGCCAGTGTGCGGTTCCACGCATTCTGATTGTAATCGACCAACACGCGGCCACGCGGCCGTTTGGCTACACGATATTCCGCGGTGATTATTTTTGGATGGCGCGTTTCCAGTTCTCTCGCCAGCGCTTTGGCAAACGTCCACACTTGCTTTTGTGTTGGGCCGCGCTCGATGGGCACGTATACGTGAATGCCGCGAGAACCGGTGGTCTTCGCGTAGCTTTTTACTTCGACAGATTCAAGCGCATCGCGAACGATCAGCGCCGTTTCTAACACGCGCGGAAAGGAAGCTCCTGGAACCGGGTCCAAGTCGAAGTGTAAGTAGTCGGGGCGATCTACATCATCGCAACGCGCGTACCAGGGATTCAGATCGATACAACCGAGATTCACAACCCAAAGCAGCGAAGACAAATGTTGAATCACCGGGAAATCAATCACATTCCCGGAGCCGTGCTCGATCGAACAAACGGGAATCGACGAGGGCCGTGGAGAGGGAGCGCGCTTCATGAAAAAGAAATCGCCGTTGATTCCGTTGGGGTAGCGCTTCATCACCATGGCGCGATTTTGCAGGTGCGGCAGCAGCCAGGGAGAGACATCCAGATAATATTGCAGCAGGTCCCGCTTGGTCAGGCTCAAGCCCGGGAAAAACAGTTTTTGCAGATTGGTGAGCTGCACCGGCCCGCCATCAACATGCAAAGTTGTGGCGTTAGCGCCACGCGGTATCTGAATCCTGGAACTCGATCCCGTCTCCGCGCGCGCCGACGCTTTCTTGGCCGGCATGATCTTAGTCGCGGCCGTGCGCGAACCGCGGGCCCTCTTTTTCCTGTTCCTGGATGAGTTGTCAGATTTCATCTATCGTCGCCCAGCACTCCAGTTTCATCCGTAGCAATCAACTATTGGCACGCCAAAAACCGCCCATTCCGACTGAAGTGTGCCGACGCTTTTTCCTAGGCTGACGCAGCGGAGGAATCTCTCCTCGACCTACGCGCGAGCCACACAACTTCTCGCAGCGCGCAGTAGTTAGATGACAGATTCCGCTCTCTGGTCTTTTTATTATTTGGCTCCGCGAAGTTTAGTGAAAATCGTGTGAAGTCGTCGGCGCGGTAGTAATCGTTAGCGCCTGGATGCGCTGCGACTTCACCGAAACCACGTTGTCCTGATTCTGCAACTGTCCTTCAATCAATAAAAACTGTTGGTGCACCACCACCACATGGCATTGCTCAAAAAGTTGCGGTGAAATAATGGCGTTGGCGATGCCGGTTTCATCTTCCATGCTTAAAAACACAAATCCTTTGGCAGTGCCCGGGCGCTGGCGCGCAATTACGCCTCCGGCAATGCGTACCTGCAGGCCATGCGGCAAACCCGTCAGTTCAGCGGCGCAGCGAACGCCCATTTTTTGCAGCTCCGCGCGATGGTGAGCCATGGGATGCGGGCCCACCGTCATACCTGTGCCGCGATAATCGGCCACCAGCCTTTCTTCCGCGTTCATGGGAGCAAGCGGCGAACTCGCGGGCGAATCAGAATTTTCCCGCGCAGTTTCTACAAATATCTCTTGCTCGAAATCATCACTCCGCTCATACAACGGGCCGGTGGAGCGCGCTGTCCGCTCCACTTGCCACAAAGCGCTGCGGCGATGGAATCCGCGCCGGTTGCCTAATCGATTTAGTGCCCCCACTTCCGCAAGCACGCCTAATTCACCTTTCTGAATCCGCGGAACGCGGCGTTTCAGATCATCCAATGACGTAAATGAACAAAGCGATCGCTCGCGAGCAATTTCCGCCCCGATTTCCGCGCGCAATCCTTTTACATAGCGCAACCCCAACCGCACGGCAAATTTCCCCTCAATTTTTTCGAGCGTACACAGCCAATCCGAACAGGTGATATCGATGGGCCGCACCCGCAAACCGTGCCGCTGTGCATCGGTAACCAGCGAGGGCGGCTGATAAAAACCCATGGGCTGGTTGTTGAGCATGGCCGCAGTAAAAGCCGCGAGGTAATGGCATTTCAAATACGCACTGGCATAGGCGATCAACGCAAAACTGGCGGCGTGCGATTCGGGAAAGCCGTAAAGCGCAAATGAAGTAATGGCACGAATAATCGTGTCCTGTGTTTCGCCGGTGATGCCGTTTTTCTCCATGCCGTGGCGAAGCTTGTGCTCCACCTCTTTCATGCGTTTTTCGGAGCGCTTAAAGCCAAAAGCGCGTCGCAACTCTTCCGCTTCGCCGCCGGTGAAGCCCGCGGCAATCATGGCGATGCGCAAAAGCTGTTCCTGAAAGAGCGGCACGCCCAGCGTGCGCGCCAGCACTTGCTCCAGGCAAGGATGCAAACAATTGGGCGCCTCGCGGCCCTGACGCCGTTTCAGATATGGATTGACCATTTGCCCGACGATAGGACCGGGGCGAATAATCGCCACCTGCACGACAATGTCGTAAAAGCAGGTGGGTCGCAGCCGCGGCAAGCAGGACATCTGCGCGCGGCTTTCAATCTGAAACATGCCCACGGTGTCGGCGCGCTGCAAAGTTTTGTAAACCACTTCATCGTTGGCGGGCAGTCGGCTTAAATCCACTTCTTCGCCGTAATCGTCGCGAATAATTTTCAGCGAATCTTCGAGTACCGCCATCATGCCCAGTCCGAGAAGATCCACTTTTACGATGCCCATGTCCGCGCAATCGTCTTTATCCCATTGCACCACCACGCGCCCTGGCATGGTGGCGGGCTCCAGCGGCACCACCGAATCGAGCTGCCCCTGGCAAACCACCATTCCGCCGGAATGCTGGCCAAGGTGGCGCGGCAAATCCTGAAATCGCAAACACAGCTCGCAAAATTTGCGAATCTGCGGATGCTGCAAATCCAGGCCGGCATCCTTAAACTGCCGCTCCAACGTGTCATTAGCATCCTTGTATTCCCACGCGCCCACCAGAGAAGTCAGGCGATTCAATACTTCCGCATCAAACGCAAAGGCTTTTCCGATTTCGCGCGCGGCGGAGCGTCCGCGATAGGTGATGACATTGGCGGTCATGGCCGCGCCAAGTTTTCCGTAGCGTTCGTATACATATTGAATGGCGCGCTCGCGCTGGTCGCCGCTGGGCAAATCGAGATCGATGTCCGGCCACTCCCCGCGCTCTTCGGATAAAAATCGCTCAAAAAGTAATTCCATGCCCACCGGATCCACAGCAGTAATGCCCAGCGCGTAGCAAACTGCGCTGTTGGCGGCCGAGCCGCGCCCCTGCACCAGGATATTTTTCTGTGCGCAAAACTGGATGATGTCCCAGACAATCAAAAAATAACCAGAAAGCTCCAGTTTTTCGATGATGCCGAGTTCACGTGCAATCTGCTGGCGCGCGCGTTCGTTGTCCGCGCCATAGCGGTGCAGCATTCCGTCATGGGTGCGGTCGCGCAGAAATTGCATTTGCGAGCGCCCGTCGGGCACCGGATAAATGGGGAACTGATAGCCCAGATCGTTCAGCGTGAATTGCAACCGTGAAGCGAGCACCTGTGTATTGGCGATGGCTTCCGGGAGGTCGGCAAAAAGCTTCTGCATCTCCTCGGAAGATTTAAGGTGGCGTTCGGCATTGCGCGCCAGCAAACGGCCGGTGGTGGCCAGCGTGCGGTGATGGCGAATACAGGAAAATACATCCAGCAATTCGCGCTGCTCCGGCAAAGCATGACAAACGCCATTGGTGGCCAGCACGGGCAGCTTTAATTTTCCAGCAATCTCCAACGCGCACTGGTTGCGGACTTCTTCATCACGGCAATGATGGCGCTGCAATTCCACATACACACGGTGTTTGCCAAACAGTTCGCACAATTGTTGAACGGACTGGATAGCGGCAGGTATCCCTCCGAATGCCAGCGCATGCGCAAGTGGACCTTCGTCGCCGCCGGTGAGGCAGATCAAACCTCCCACATTATTTCCCAGTTCAGTATGTGAAATTTGCCCTTCGCCTTTGCGCGCACGCAATTTCATGCGTGTAATCAGCCGGCAAACGTTTTGATAACCCACACGCGATTCCACCAGCAGGGGATAGCGCCAACCCTCTTCAGAAGTCACTTCCGCACCGATCAACGCGCGAATGTTTATTTTTTTGGCGGCCAGGTAAAACCGCGGCGCACCGTACATGCCATCGCGATCGAGCACCGCCATCGCCGGCATGCTGCGCTCAGCGCACACGCTGGCTAATTCTTCCGGCAAAGAGGCGCCGGCAAGAAAACTGAAAGCGGAGCGAGCATGCAATTCGGTATACATCAATCGTACGTCCCCCGCAGAAACCAGCTTTGCTGCCGTGAATCGAAATAAATGAGGTAAAGGCCACGCGGATTAGTCGGGATTCCAAAGCGTTTTATTTTTCTTGCGACCGGAGCGAATTGTATTTCCACATCCCACTCAGCTTGATCCCAGGTGTCCTGCCACCAGTCCCCGGAGGTTTTCCAGGGCCCCGAAGCCGCCACCACTTCGCCGCGCAAACCCTGAAAAAATATGCGTCCGGGAAGCCCCGCGCGCATTTCCACGCGTGCGGGGACTCCCGGGCGAAAAAACCGAAATCCATTGGCGGGCTTGGTTATTTCTGACACGGAAGATTTTGTGCCGCCGGCAGCGAAAGGCCTTTTCTGGCTGCCCGCGGCTTCCTGCGCCAGGCGAAACGGCTCCATGCGAATCGCATCGGGCCGGTGCGTATCCATCAATTGCGGCGAACCCACATTCGAATCGCCCACCAGATTGGCAAGCCGCGCCATGGTCAGCTCCAGCTTTTCGGGCTCCGGCGCCGCGGGCAAAAATAATCCGCGCTGCGTGGTACGCGGCCGGTCCGGCTCGGCAGAAAGCGTCATTTTGATAATGGCTGCCGGCGGCGGATCGGACTGCAACCGCAAGCGCACCAGTTTCAAAAGCAATTTGGAATCGCGCATGGGCACGGGCAGGGTCAACACTTTTTCAAATTTGCGCGGGATTGATTTCTGCTGATGAGCATGCGCGGATTGCTGCAGATCTTTTTCGAACGACCGCTCCAGATTAAATTCCATGCGGATCGTGCGCGCGGACAGCGAGCGCGCTGCCAGCCGTTCGCAAAGCTGGTCGAGCAGGCGGCCTAGAAGAAAACTGAGCGATTCCAGTTCCTCGACGGAATCATCCAGCTCCATTTCTTCCTGAAAATAAGTAGAAGGTTTCGCCAGCACCAGCGAACGCGCAAATGCGCCACGCGCGAGTGTATGCAGCCGCACGCCTGCCTGCCCCAGGCGCTCGGAAAGCTGGATCACCGGCAAAGCCGCGAGCTTGCCGCAATTTTTTATGCCCCAGCGCTGCAGTATTTCCAAAATTTCCAATGACGGCAGAAGCGTGTGCACCGGTAGAGCGCTCAGCCGTTGCGCTTCTTCTCCCGGCACAATCAACGTAATGCCCGGCAAGCCGCGCGCCGCCAGGATGGCCACTTCAATGCTTTCCGCCGCCGCGATGCGCGCGTTTAATCCCAGACTGGCGCCACGACTCGCCAGTTCCTGCGCGATTTTCACATCCGGCCCAAACAGTCCACTCAATCCGGCGATATCTACGACTATAGTGTCGGGCCCGGTGTCTTCCACGCGCGGAGAAATGGACCAGCCCAGGTCCAGCAACGCTTCATGAGCGGCTTTTTCCTGTGCCGGGGAACGATGACGAATCTCCACGGCGGTAAATTGCGCCGCTTGCGATTTGGCCATGCCCAGTTCGATTCCAATTTGCAAAGCCCGCGGGCTGGCAGCCACCACGCTCCACAATGGCGGAGTGCCCTCGACAATCGCCACGGCGCGCCCGCGCAGCGACACCTCTCCGCGCACGATGGCTTGCACAATAAAATCGGGAATATGAATGGCGGCAAAAGACATGAATGATCGATTTAAATAACTGAGTTGGAAATAACATCCGCAAAATAATCTTATGTATTTTCTCTTTTAAGTTTTGCTTCGACCGGCATGGTGTGCAGATAACTCCAGATAGATTTAGCGGTAAACTTTTGCGTCGTAGCGCTGTCACTGTGGCAATTTTCAGAATCACGATCAGCAGATCGCTGGTCAGTTGGACGTCCCGCCGCGATGGAAACCGGAGCCCCGCGCGCCCGCGGCACATTGATCGATTGAATTCGCGTGTGCATCATTTCCGCCTGCACATCCGCGCCATCTAACAAGCAGGGGTGCGACAAACGTGAATAAGAAGAACGCAGCGGAATTTCGGTGCTGCCCGCGGTAGTGGCTGCGCCCACGGTTTCCGACCAGCGCGCCGCCTGGCTCTTCATCTGCAAAACCAGCGAAGCGCACGTTTTGGCGTTTGATTCCTGCTCCAGCACCAGCAGCACGGTGGAGGTGTCTTCCACCGCGCGCCGAAAACGAAACCACGCATTCAGCGGCACATGGCGCACCGTCTCGGGAGCGATATCGCTGAGGTCCAGCGCAATAAATCCAAAGCCGCCGCCCTGGATTACTAGATCCGCAGCGCGCAAAGACTGATCGAGCCCGCGGCAGCGCACCCACAACAATTGCTGCAACTCCACGCCGGCGGCTTCCGCGCTGCGGGGATCGAACGAATCCCGCGCATCGATCAGCGCGCACACCTCCGCCTCAGCTGTGCGGGCCGCCAGCGCGGAGAGCAGCACCGTGGTTCGCCCGGAACACGGCGGACCAAAAATCTCAGTTAAGGCGCCTCGCGGGAAACCTCCTGCCAGGGAGTCGATCTCAGGGATGCCGGTAAGGGCAGTCTCCACGCTCTTGCGGTCGCGGTAGCCGAAGGGAGACACGATTCGGCCGGCAAGGGATAGTTCGACGTGAGATCGGAGAGCCGCAAGATGGGAGCGCATGGTGAATGAGTGGGAATATATTTTCGCTTTTTGTTCGCCTTGCGCATTCTGTGAAATTTCCCCGTTCCTGTCAACAGCTTTTACTTTTCATTTGCTGCCCCTCTTGCATCGTTCTCCGCATCCTAGTTGCGATCGCAAACCGCGATTCCCACATGGCCAAAAACACTCTGACCAGGCAGTTGGATTTGATTCCCGTCAAGGCCACGCTCGAAGAATTGCGCACGGCCGCGAAATCCTGCAAAAACTGCGACCTGTGGAAATTAGGCACGCAAACCGTTTTCGGCGAAGGCGCGGTACACAGCAAGCTGATGCTGGTGGGGGAGCAACCCGGCGATCAGGAAGATTTAGCCGGCAAACCCTTTGTCGGTCCCGCCGGAAAACTTTTGGACAGCGCGCTGGTGGAGGCTGGAATCGATCGCAAAAAAGTTTACGTCACCAATGTCGTAAAACATTTCAAATGGGAACCTCGCGGTAAACGCCGCATACACAAAAAACCCAACGCCGCCGAAATATCCGCCTGCCGCCCCTGGCTAGATGCAGAAATCGCAGCCATACAGCCGAAAGTGATTGTGTGCCTCGGCGCCACCGCTGCCCAGGCACTGCTCGGCAAAGATTTTCGCGTCACGCAATATCGCGGAGAATTCGTGGAGTCCACCCTCGCGCCGCATGTGGCCGCCACCGTGCATCCGTCTTCTATCCTGCGCGCGCCGGACGACGACGCCCGCCACGAAGAAACGGCCCGCTTCATCGCCGATTTAAAGAAGATTGCCCGCGCCCTGGGATGACGCATTACACTATTTCCCCATGGCGTCGCCGGGAAAAGTGCGCATTGGCATATCTGGCTGGACCTACAAGCCCTGGCGTGGGGTGTTTTATCCGGAAGATTTAAATCAGAAGCGCGAACTCGAGTACGCTTCCAGAACTTTCAACTCCATAGAAATCAACGGCACCTTTTATTCGCTGCAGCGTCCCAGCAGTTTCGAACGCTGGGCTGCCGAGACTCCCGACGATTTTGTTTTTTCCGTGAAAGCTCCCCGTTTCATCACCCACATGCGGCGCTTGAAAGACGTGGATGCTCCGGTATCCAATTTTTTGGCGTCAGGAATTTTTAATCTGGGCGCAAAACTGGGGCCCATCCTGTGGCAATTGCCGCCAAACTTTCAATTCAAACCCGAAATCCTGGAAGAATTTGTTAAATTGCTCCCGCACGACACCGAAGAAGCCTCAGCCGTGGCGCGCCGGCACGATAAATGGATGTCGGGCCGCGAGGCGCTGAAAGCCGGCGCCAAACGCCCCATGCGTCACGCCCTGGAAATTCGCCACGCCAGTTTCGCCACGCCGGAATTTATAAATCTCCTGCGCAAATACGATGTCGCTTTAGTCTGCGCCGACACCGTCGAATGGCCACGCCTGATGGATCTCACTTCGGATTTTGTGTATTGCCGTTTGCACGGTTCGGAAGTTTTATACGCCAGTGGCTACGACGACGCCTCGCTGGACCAATGGTCCACGCGCGTTCACGCCTGGTTGCGCGGCAGAGAACCGGAAGACGCCGAGCGCGTAATCAAGGAAAAAGGTCCTAAAAGGCCGGCACGCGATGTTTTTGTTTATTTTGATAACGACGCCAAGGTGCGCGCGCCCTTCGACGCCAAAGGCTTGGCCGCGAGAATGGACAAACTGCTAGCAAAGAAATCGGCGTAATCAACAGGCAGCATTAAATCCGAAAATTACTTTTTGCGGCTGCGCTCGGGGATTTTGGTGTCACCGTAAATTTCGTCCGCTTTCACTTCCGGGCGGCGCTCGTCAGGACCGGGGGCTTCGCCTTGCGGTTTTTTGCTCCGCGCCGGCTTTGGCGCAATTTTTTTAGAAATCGGTGCTTTTCTGATGGGCTTCACGTTGTGCTCCTTAAATCAGGAAATGGTTGACGCCAAGGTCTTCGAAATTCCTTCCAGCGGAATCGCCACCCAGTCCGGGCGATTATTCAACTCGTAGCCAAGTTCGTAGACGGCTTTTTCGAGCAGTTGCAGTTGCAGCAATGCCATAATTTCCGCGCGGGTAGGTGGCAAAAACGCGGCGCCATGGGCAACCTTTAAATATTCTTCCAGGAACCGGTCGCCAACCCATTTGGCCCACCGTTCCGCCCAGGCATTCAGATTCTGCCGATTCCGGTCGTCGAACTGAACCGTTCCGGTCGCTGCCAGCAGCCGCGCATACGCGGCGTAGTGAAACGAGCGCAACATTGCCGCCACGTCCTGCAGCGGTGATCTTTTCAACCGCCTCTGTGACATTGGCCGCGCCGGCTCGCCTTCAAAGTCTATGATTACGAAATCCGATCCGGTGTAAAGCACCTGCCCGAGATGGTAATCCCCGTGGATGCGCGTGCGCAGGGCGCGTACCGGATCGCTCAACGCGGTGTGAAATCGCCGCCGGATATCGCCTTCCGCCGCGAGCAATTCCACCGCCTTGGCTTTTACGGCATCAGGAAAATGCTCGTTGGCCTTGCGTAGTTGCTTAAAAACACGATGGGTAAGCTCTTCCAGCGCCTGCTCAAATCCTTCCTGAAAATTCGCGTCGAACGGTTCGGGAGAAAAATCCGGATGCTGCGCGGCAGGCGCGGAAGCCAGCGCCAGGTGCAATTCGGCAGTGCGCCTCGCCAGCAGCGCGACAGAATCCAGAAACGGAGCCATCAACGCACGCGCAGAATTTTCTTGCGCAGCCGTAAGGGCACCGCTGATCGCAATGCTTCCCACCTCATCATAAAAACTCGAGATCGACTTCATGGTGTATTGCCAGGCATCTCCCTGATTAGCCACAAACGCCTGCAGGATTGCCTGCGTCATGAGGCGCCCGTTGGCGGCGCGGTATTCCAGCGCGCCCAGCAATTGTGGCGTGTGCTGATAGCCTGCTTTTTCTGTCAGGAAGCCGCTCATTTCCAGATCGGGGTTAATGCCTTCCTCCAGGCGCCGGAAAAATTTCAGCATCAGCCGCTCGCCATACGCAATCGAGCTGTTGCTCTGTTCCGCTTTGATGGCCCTAGGGAGCAGGCTGCCGGCCGCGCCCGTTTCCTGCAACTCCAAGGCGTGCGTACAGGACGTACGCAGTTCACCAACTTCGCCCGTAAAGATCAGTCCTCGTTGAATGGCTTCGAGCAGCAATGAAAGAAAACTTTCCTCTTGCATCGCGTCGCCGAAGGTCACTTTTCTGCCGGCGTCGCCCCTTGAAATCCAGAGCGCATCCGGCGAAGACGCACGATCGCCAGCGACCAGCGGCACCGAATACAAATCCGCGCCGCCACCCTGGTATTCCACATTCACCAGCAGCACCACCGCGTCCAATCCTTCGCGTTGTAAACGGATGACGTCGATGACGTCAGTCGCACTGATCTCACGAGCCTTGGCGCCGAACCAGCGCTGGTTCTTCAGGTACGCCGGCAATTGCGACGGCAATTCGGCTTTTATATTAGAAAACATGTCTTTACCAAAACCCGGGGCGGCCATAACCATTCCTTCATTACAGCGGCTGAGGCTCCTTGTATTTTTCCTTGGCGGATTCTCCCAGGTGCCGCTCGAGCATTTGTCGCGCCAGGCCCTGCCCTCCGAGTCCAAAGGCAATCGCCAATCCCAGCATGGACGCGCCGAAAACAATGGAAAACGCCGCAATGACCGTCTGGCGCGCCAGACCAAGTTCCTCCAGCGCCATGGAAATCGCCAGTATCCAGATCACGAATCGTATCGACCAGCTCACAATTTTTGCCGACCGATACCCGGCGTTCACGGAAGCCAGCAGCGCCGCGCGCGACAAGAAGTTCGCCAGCACCAGTCCCAGAAACAGAATCAGCATGGCGATGAATATTTCCGGCAGGAAGCGGAACAATCGCGAAATTTGTTCCTGCAGCCCGGCCACACCCAGGATGCTCACGCCGATCAGAATGAAGCTGATCCAGGTAATCCAGAAAATCGAGCGGCTCAGCAATTCCGTCATCGACGGCAGATCCGCCATGCGCAGCACGCGCGAGGCGCCGGCGGATTCCGAAACGCGATCGAGCCTGGTGAGCTGCAGAAGAGCTCTCAAGATATGGCGGATGACATAAGCCGCCAACAGCCCGACCGCGATGATGACCAGCATGACCACGAATCGCGGCAGGAATTCCGCGATCATGTGCACCAGATTGTAGTAAGCCTGCTCCAAGCCCTGAACGATGGTGTCTTTCATGATTTCACCTCAACTCCTGCTTTCCACTTCTCTACCAGGTACGGTTTCTGACGTTCGAACTCCGTGCATAAATTTTCGCTGTCGGCTTCCATGTCCGCCGGCGAAGAATTGGAATGTTCGATGAGGAAGGAACAAATTTTTCCGCGATAGAGCGGCACCAACGCCTGCACCAGGTGATCCCGATTGATCACCGAACGGTGATAGGAAGCGGCAAAGTCGTACAACACCTTCACCCACAAGTCCGTGCCGAAGCGGAAACCCGGCTGGTTCAGTTGCGCGATGGTCTGCATGTTGGCGTGAGTCTCCGGGCTCAGAATCGAGTTGAGCACCGGCTCGAGCTGTTTCACTCCGGACTTGAACATTTCGAACATGTGACCAAGATCGAGATCCGACGACTCGGTGGTTACCGCGTGGTCCGGGCCAAAAGTCGGCACTGGTTCTGAACTGTCGCGACCCAGCCATTCGTTCTGTCGTCTTTCCATACACCAAAACAGGCTGCCCACAGTTTGCCGCAGCGCCTCGACGATGTCCGGTCCCGAACCCGCCGGGGCCAGCGGCTTCTCGCCCAGGAAAACCTGGCAGCAACGAAAATCAGAAGTCATTGCGGAAATTCCCATCCAGGCTTCCGGCCGCGAACGCACCGGTTCTTCATTCCACACTTCCTGGTTCAGGCAGAAGGAGCCCAGCTTGCTGGAAAATGCCCACTCGTCGGAATACAGCTCGCGAATCCGGCGGCCGAAAAGCGCCCGCGTCATGGGATACAGAAGGTTGCGCGCCAGCAACCCTTGAAATTTATGGCGCGAATACATGGGCGCCACGAAATCGTAGTTGTCACGCAGCGCCGGACGTAAGAGATTGGCGATCCAGTCCGGCGCGGTGCTGGCGGTGGCGGGCGAAACGACCGCACAGGCCTTGGCGCGCAAAAGATCCGAGGAAGAAAGAATGGTGCGCAAGGCCAGGCCGGCGGAAGGCGCGGAGTTGAATCCAGCGGTGATGCGATGGATGGTGCGCAGCGAAGTCAGCCCCTTCGAATTCTTGTCGGTACCTCCATCATTTGCCGGCGCAGCTGTGGCGCCATCCTCAACGGACCCGCCATCCACGCTGATGATGGCCATTCTCTGGCGGACAAAATTCACCTGCAGGCTGTGTTCGATCAGCCGCGCGGCGGTGCGCATGGTAGCAGCGCTGCTGTGCGAGAGGATCCCCACGAGGACGTCCACCTCGCCAACGCTCATCAATTGACGAAGTAGATCGTCAGAAAGGAAGGTTTCATCAGCCAAGGGCTTCAACACTCACTTTCAACCGCGCGCAAATATCATACACAAAGCGAATGAGCACTTAGCCCCGGATGAAGCTGTACAAAGCTGATCCGCTGCGCCATTCGAAGGCATCAAATCCGGCGCAGCCGGAACCAGTAAAATTGATACGGGCCCAGCGTCAGCAGGTAAGGAAGCTCACCAAATCTGGGGAACAGGTTTCTGCCAAACATTTCGATGGGGATGTAGCCTTTGTAGCGCTGCAAATCCAGTTCGACGGCCTGCGCCGAGCACGACAAATTGTTCACCACCAGTATTTTGTCGTTTCCCAGTTCTCGCACATAAGCCAGTACGCGGTGATTCGACGGGCGCAGAAACTCCATCGTGCCACGGCTGAATACCCGGTAGGAATTTCGTGTTTTGATCAGCGCTTTCATCCACGAAAGCAGCGAATGATTCGATTTTTTCTGCGAATCCACGTTCACGACCTGGTAGCCATACACGGAATTGGAAATCAACGGTGAGTACAAGCGTTCCGGATCGGCAAAAGAAAATCCCGCATTCGTACCGCCGTTCCACTGCATCGGCGTTCGAACGCCATTGCGATCGCCCAGATAGATATTGTCGCCCATGCCGATTTCGTCGCCGTAATAAATGATGGGAGTGCCCGGCATGGACATCAGCAATCCGTTGAGCAACTCGATGCGTCGCCGGTCGTTTTCCATCATGGGCGCGAGACGCCTTCGGATTCCCAGGTTGATACGCATGGTCTTGTCCGTGGCGTACTCGTCATACATGTAATCGCGCTCGATGTCGGTGACCATCTCCAGCGTCAGCTCGTCGTGGTTCCGCAAAAAAATGCACCACTGGCAATTTTCCGGAATCGCCGGCGTCTGGTCCAGAATCTCGATGATCGGCTTGCGATCCTCCAGCTTCACCGCCATGAACATTCTCGGCATCAACGGAAAATGAAACGCGGCGTGAAACTCATCGCCATCGCCGAAATACGCGCGCACATCCGCCGGCCACTGGTTGGCTTCCGCCAATAACATCTTCCCCGGATAATGTTGGTCCAGCCGCTTGCGAACTTCTTTTATGACCGCGTGCGTCTCGGGAAGGTTCTCGCAGGAGGTGCCTTCGCGTTCGACGAGATACGGCACCGCGTCCAAACGGAAACCATCAATGCCCATGTCCAGCCAGAACTTCATGACTTCCCAGATAGCTTCAAATACCGCCGGATTATCGAAATTCAGGTCGGGCTGGTGGCTGAAAAATCTGTGCCAGTAGTGGGATTTTGAGACGGGGTCCCACGTCCAGTTGGACATTTCCGTATCAATGAAAATAATGCGCACACCCTTGTATTTGGTATCCGTGTCGCTCCACACGTACCAGTCGCGTTTGGGATTGTCGCGCGTGCTGCGCGCCTCCTGGAACCACGGATGCTGGTCCGAGGTGTGGTTCATCACCATTTCGATGATCACGCGGATGCCGCGATTGTGCGCCGCGTTCAAAAAAGTCTTAAAGTCTTCGAGCGTGCCGTAACTGGGATGGACGGTGGTGTAATCCGCGATGTCGTAACCGTCGTCCCGTAGCGGCGAAGGATAAAATGGAAGCAGCCAGATCGCGGTGGTGCCCAATTCCTGAAGATAATCGAGGCGTTGCGTCAGCCCGACAAAATCACCGATGCCGTCGCCGTTGCTGTCGCAAAACGTGCGCACATGCAACTGGTAAACGACCGCGTCTTTGTACCACAGGCTGTCTTCTTGCAGCGCCAAAGAAAAACCTCCTCATCCAAAATCAAACCGAAACAATTAACTACCGCAGCGGTTGCACCCGAAATACATGCGCGGGCATTTGCGCGGGATTGAGCTCAACGTAGTTCCGGCTGCCCTGCCAGGCGTATCTTCTGTCGGTCAGCTGATCGTGCAGCTCGTATGCTTCGCCCGGCGCCAGCCTGAACTCTTTCAACAGCACGTCAATCCAGCCCATCTGCCGGTTCACCGGATCCAGATTCACAATCACCAGAATTTTTTCGGCGCGATCCTCGGAGACTTTGCTGTACGCAATCAATTGGGGATTGTCAGTAGGATGAAATTGCAGGCTCAGATTACTCTGCAGCGCAGTGGTTTCCCGGCGAATCTGATTTACGCGGCGAATCAAGCTTTTCAAGCTTCTCGGATCGTCTCGATTCCAGGCGCGAACCTGATATTTTTCCGAATCGAGATATTCTTCGCTGCCTTCACGCACCGGCGTGTTTTCCACTAATTCGAATGCCGGCCCATAAATTCCGTAATTTGCTCCCAGTGTCGCCGCCAATATCAACCGCGCGATAAATGCCGGCCGACCACCCTTCTGCAGATACTCATTCAGAATGTCAGGAGTATTTGGCCACAAATTCGGCCGGAAAAAATCGCTTACCGGCGGCCCGGTGATCTCCGTGAAATATTCCGTCAACTCCACTTTAGTATTTTTCCACGCAAAGTACGTGTAGGACTGACTGAACCCAAGTTTTGCGAGGCGATACATGATTTTCGGCCGCGTGAATGCCTCAGCCAGAAAAATTACCTCCGGACACTCGGAGTTTACTTCCTGGATCAGCCATTCCCAGAACGCAAACGGCTTGGTGTGGGGATTATCAACACGAAAAATGCGAATCCCGTGCGAAATCCAGAACATCACTACGCTCTTGAGCTCTTCTGCGAGTGCAGGGTAATCTCCGGTCTCAAAATCCAAGGGATAGATGTCCTGGTATTTCTTGGGTGGGTTTTCGGCGTACTGCACGCTGCCGTCCGCGCGCGAGCGAAACCAGTCGCGGTGCTCTTTCACATAGGGGTGGTCCGGCGAACATTGAAACGCGATATCCAAGGCCAGTTCAATGCCGTGGCGTTGCGCTTTTTCTTTCAGTGCCTGCAAATCGGCGAGCGTTCCCAACTCCGGATGGATCGCTTTGTGCCCACCATCTTTCGATCCAATCGCCCAAGGACTCCCGGGATCGTTCGGCCCCGGAGTAGTGGAATTATTTTTGCCTTTTCGCTCTGTCACACCAATCGGATGTATCGGTGGAAGGTACAAAACGTCGAAGCCCATGTCGGCAACATATTCGATGTACTCGGCGCAATCACGCAAAGTCCCCGGACGCTCCGCGGCCGTTGTGCACGAGCGCGGAAACATTTCATACCAGCTGCTGTACTGCGCGCGAGTGCGGTCCACGCGTATCACCAGTTCTTTTTCGTAAATGGTATCCGCGCCGCGATGGCGATACGCGGACATCAGCGAAATCAATTCTTCATCTTCCAAAAACGCCACCGCCGCCTGCGTCTCTGTGCCCCCGATTTTGCGCAGTCGCCCGCTGAGTTCGTTCAACTTTATTGCATCCTCGCCCTTGGCCCCTTTCGCCGCCGCTGCCAGGAATTGCCCGCCGGTCAATAAATCCATCGCCAGGTCCTGCCCGGCGCCGGCTTTTTTGGCCAGATCGCGGCTCCAGGTTTTAAAGTTGTCTACCCAGGCGCGCAGCGTATAAAAATATCTGCCTACGGTGCTGACGCGAAACTGCGCTTCCCACCGGTCGTTGGTAATCCCCACCATCGGTTCTTCGTGCCAGACCGGGTCGCCGTCTCCGCGATACATCAGCGCCGCGGCAATCACATCATGTCCGTCCGAAAAAATATCCGCGCTCACGGTCACGAGTTCCCCCGGCGTGCGCGTAATAGGAAAGCGCCCGCCATCAATTTCCGGCAGCACTTTGTCGATGATCACTCGCGGAACGAGTTCAGGTTTATTCGGGCTCACAATTTTTGAGGGCGTTCCGCATGGCATGTCGTGCGGAAACTCATTTCACTCCGTCAGCATTGATTATATACGCGTGTTACGGAGCCATTCGCGCTCGAAAAATTAAACGTTCTTAATCCCGTTCATGCCCGCGTTGCAGGCGGGCAAACGCATTTGCCGTATTGGTTTTTAGATACAGGAGCACTACTGGATTTACCGGATACTGGAAAACCTCTTTAACGACTACACTACGCGGTGCTGGTGGCAATGCGTGCTGCCGCCGGCGGAGACCCCCCAAGTGAAAATCGCCCAGGTATCTCCCCTGTATGAAAGTGTTCCACCGCAAACGTACGGAGGTACGGAGCGCGTGGTGTCCTTCTTGACTGAAGAACTTGTAGCCCAAGGCCAGGACGTCACTCTTTTTGCCAGCGGCGATTCTCAAACATCCGCCAAATTAGTTTCCGGTTGCAAGCGCTCCTTGCGCCTCAGCGGCGCGATAGATCATCTTGCGCATCACATCGCCATGCTGGACGACGTCATGCGCATGGCTCCCGAATTTGACGTCATCCACTTTCATATTGACTACATGCATTTTCCGCTTTCAAGATATTGCGCGCTGCCGAGCGTGACCACTCTGCATGGACGTCTTGATCTTCCCGATCTGATTCCCGTATATAAGCGCTTTTCGGACGCTCCGGTGATTTCCATTTCCATGGCACAGCGAAAGCCGCTGCCGTGGGTGAATTGGGTGGGCAACATCCATCACGGATTGCCGGCGGATCTGCACTCCTTTTATCCCCATGGCGGAAAGTATCTGGCATTTCTCGGTCGCATCTCGCCGGAGAAACGCTTGGATCGCGCCATTGAAATTGCTCGCCGCGCCGGCATGCCGCTGAAGGTGGCCGCCAAAATCGATAACGCCGATCGCGAATACTATGAAACGGTCATCAAGCCGCTGATGAATGACCCCAACGTGGAATTCGTCGGCGAAATTGCCGAACACGAAAAGGGAGAATTTCTCGGTAACGCCCATGCCTACCTGTTTCCCATTGATTGGCCCGAGCCTTTTGGCTTGACCATGATCGAAGCCATGGCCTGCGGCACTCCCACCATAGCGTTCAATTGCGGCTCCGTTCCAGAAGTGATGAAGGAAGGCTTGACGGGCTTCATCGTGGAAGACATGGATCAGGCCGTAATGGCGGTTGAGAAAATCGCCTCCGTTGAGCGCACCGCCTGCCGCAACATCTTTGAAAAGCGCTACACCGCTGCGCGCATGGCCGAACAATACGTAGAGCTCTTCCAGTCCATGACCGGCACCCCCGCTGCCACTTCCCTGATCGCGGACACATCCGTTTCTCCCCCTTCCGAGGCAATCACGCAATAAAAAAATCCCGATCCGTGGCAGGATAGGTCTGTGGCAGACATCGTTCGCTTAAAAGACCAGTACTACGTCCTCGCAACTTCCGCGCTCGCCGACGACCGCACCCGCGTCCTCAAATATGGCGATACTTTTGCCGTTCTAAACCGCTACGGCGATATCGAGCCGCTCGGCCAGGGCCAATTCGGCCTGTTCCATTCGGAAACCCGGCACCTTTCGCGCATGACCATGCAGTTGAATCAGCAAACGCCCATGCTGCTGAGCTCCACCATCCGCGACGACAACGCTTTTCTCGCCGTGGATATGACCAACTTCGATACCTCCAACTCCAATGGCGTAAAAATCGAAAACGGCTTGCCCCGCGAAACTGTTCATTTGTTCCGCTCTAAATTTCTCGCCAAAGCTTCCTGCTACGAACAAATTCGCTTGATCAATTACGGTCTGCAACCGCTACGGGTTTCTTTAAGCTTTCAATTCGAGGCGGACTTCTCCGACATTTTTGAAGTCCGCGGCACCAAGCGCGCAAAAAAAGGCACACGCCTGGTGGACTCGCTCGACGGCGATGCCGCGGTCCTTTCCTACCGCGGGCTGGACAACATCAGTCGCAAGACGCGTATCGCTTTTACTCCCAGGCCGCATTCACTATCCACCCGTCAGGCCAAATACGAATTCACGCTCGAACCAAAAAAAGAGCAATCCGTTTTCATCACCGTTTCCTGCGAGCGCGAATTCGTCGCCGTGGATACCGCCTCCTATACCAGCGCGTTCGATATCCTGCACAAACGCTACGAAAATGAACGCCTGCACGAATGCCTGATTTTTACCTCCAACAAACGCGTCAACGCGTGGCTCAAGCGCTCCGAAGCCGACCTGCGCATGCTCACCGATGGAAATCCCGAGGGGCAATATCCCTACGCCGGTGTTCCCTGGTTCGCCACCGTGTTTGGCCGCGATGGCCTCATAACCGCGCTCGAATGTTTATGGATCGCGCCGCACATCGCCAAAAGTGTTTTGCAATACCTGGCCGAGCAGCAGGCCACCGAGGAAATTCCTGAGCAGGACGCCGAGCCCGGAAAAATTCTTCACGAAATGCGCCGCGGCGAAATGGCCGCGCTCAAGGAGGTTCCCTTCGGCCGTTATTACGGCAGCGTGGACTCCACTCCGCTCTTCATCATCCTCGCCGCGGGTTATTTCCTGCGCACCGGCGACCGCGATTTCACCGCCAAACTTTGGCCCAACATCCAGGCGGCGATTCGCTGGATCGATATTTACGGCGACGCCGATCACGACGGATTCGTCGAATATGCGCGGCGCTCCGACACCGGCTTGGTCCAGCAGGGCTGGAAGGATTCGAACGATTCCGTTTTTCACGCCAACGGAATTTTGGCCGACGCGCCCATCGCTCTCTGCGAAGTGCAGGCCTACACGTATGCCGCGAAGCGTTCCGCTGCCATGCTGGCCAGCGAATTTGGCGACAATGACTATTCGCTGAAGCTTAATTTGGAAGCCGACAGCCTGCAGCAGCGTTTCGAGGAAGAATTCTGGTGCGAAGAGATCGGCATGTACGCGCTCGCGCTGGACGGAAAAAAGCAACAATGCAAAGTTCGGTCCTCCAACGCGGGGCAAACGCTATTCTGCAAAATCGGCACGCCCGAGCATGCCGTCAAAGTTTGCAGCCAGCTTATGAATACGCAGCTTTTCTCCGGCTGGGGCATCCGTACCATCGGCTCCAGCGAACTTCGCTACAACCCCATGTCCTATCACAACGGATCCATCTGGCCGCACGACAACGCTCTGATCGGCTTGGGACTTTCGCTGTACGGCTTTCAGGACGCCGTCGCCGC
>JALYLI010000061.1 GCA_030774335.1 Acidobacteriota bacterium
TGCGCGCGCGCGGATTCTCCTTGCAGCGCAGTGCGCTTTCCGACCCGGACCGAAAGAGTGTTGTTAGTTGGGCTTGTAGGCAATTCGGACATTACCCGTTTTCGGGTTATGTCCGGTTAGCCCGTCAGAACGAAGCCGCCCGGCGGCAGACGCTACGCGTGAGGTGAGGGAGCGGTGGTTGCTTAGCGGCTGAGATAAGTTTGGGTCACAAGGAGGCCATCCCTGTGACCCGTTTACGCAAAATGATGCTGGAGGAACTCCAGCGTCGTAACTACTCGCAACATACCACACGGTATTACATCCGCACGGTCGAAGATTTTGCTCGACGATTCAACCGTCCGCCGGACCGTTTGGGCCTGCGGCACATTCGTGAGTACCAAGCTGAGTTGTTTCAAAAGCAAAAGTTGTCGACGGGTACCGTGAATAACCGCCTCGCGGCGCTGCGGTTTTTCTACATCAAGACTCTCAAAAAGAACTGGAGCATCGCCGAGACTCCCTATCCGAAAAGACCATTTTATCTTCCGTCGATCCTGAGCCAGGAAGAAGTCACGCGACTCATCGATGCTGCGCTCACTCCCTACCATCGCATTCTGCTGATGACGCTCTACGCCACCGGAGTGCGGAACGCCGAGTTGACGCACTTGAAAGTCAGCGACATCGACAGCAAGCGCATGGTGATTCACATTCAAGGCGGCAAGGGACGCAGAGATCGCGATGTGATGCTCAGCCTAAAACTGCTCGAGGAACTGCGCGAGCACTGGCGCCGCTTGCCGAGAAAGTCCAGCGAATGGCTGTTTCCAGGCAACCGTTTGCATAACAGTGATCAGCCCATCGATACGAAAACACCCCGGAACGCGTGCAAGGAAGCCACCAAACGCGCAGGCATCAAGAAACAAGTCCATCCCCACACCTTGCGTCACTGCTTCGCCACCCATCTTCTCGAGGCGGGCGCGGATCTGCGCACCATTCAGATCCTGTTAGGCCATCGTGATCTCAAAGAGACCACCATCTACCTGCATCTTTCGCAACGTCATCTCCACGCGACCGCGAGTCCCCTGGACTCGCTGAAGCTGAAAGACTGGTCAACGCAGGAGGAGTAGATGAGCCGGCCGCCCCTCGAGGTGGCCGATCTCATCCGCAGCGCAGGAGCTGCCTTCCTCGAACGAAATCGCCAGTGGCTCAGCTGGAAGCACATCAAAGTACTGCTGGCCATTGCGCGGTGTCGTACCGCCGCACTCGGCGGTCATCTCGATCAGTGCACCCGCTGCGGGCATCGTGCCACCATCTCCTACAACAGCTGCCGCAATCGACACTGCCCGAAGTGTCAGACCGCGGCCCGGGAACGCTGGATCGCGGCACGGCAAAGAGAACTTCTCCCCACGCGCTACGTCCATGTGGTCTTCACACTTCCTCCGCAGCTCGCTCCACTGGCTTTGCAGAACAAGAAAGTCATCTACGATCTGCTGTTCCGCGCCAGTGCAGAAACACTTCTCGAAATCGCTCGCGATCCGAAACACCTCGGCGCGGAAATCGGCTTCTTCACCGTGCTGCATACCTGGAATCAGAAGCTCAGGCTCCATCCCCATGTCCATTGCGTCATTCCCGCCGGTGGCTTGTCACTCGATCACGCGCACTGGGTAAAATCACGCGACCGGTTCTTTCTTCCCATTCACGTACTCCGTCGCGTTTTCCGTGGCAAGTTTGTTGCTGCCCTCAGACAAGCCTTCGCTGATCACCAACTCGTCTTTTATGGAAGCTTGACACTCCTCGCTCAGCCGAGGACCTTCGCCGCCTGGTTACGGCCACTGTTCAGAAAGGACTGGGTGATCTACGCGAAACCACCTTTCGGTGGCCCCGAGTATGTTCTCCAGTATCTGGGCCGCTACACTCACCGTGTGGCCATCTCCAACCATCGCCTGGTCTCCCTCACCGATGGCCAAGTCACTTTTCGCTGGCGTGATTCTGCTCACCACAACGAACAGAAGTTGCTGCCCCTATCGCTCGATGAATTCTTGTGCCGCTTCTTACTGCACATCCTTCCCAAAGGCTTCGTGCGCATCCGTAACTTCGGCTTCTTGGCCAACCGCAGGCGCGCCACGCTCCTACCGCTTTGCTTTCAGTTGTTGGGTTCGGAACAACAGCCGCAAGCCCAACAACACGCCTCTTCCACCGAAGACTGTCCCGATCTTTGGCGCTGCCCTAAATGCGGTGGACCGATGAAGGTCATCGAAAGATTCACCGCTGCCGAAATCCAACTTCGTTCTCCTCCCACCCTGATCACCGAGGCCGCATGAAACGACTCTCGACCACAACAAATCTTTGCGTGTGTCAGCGCACTCAGTCTCTCCGCGCCTGGCCATTCCGCGAACCGCGCCCTTCTAATTTCTCAACCCTTGTTTTGGTACCAGTTCTCCGCTTTCATAACCTTTTCAACTCCCGCGGTCTTCTGCCGTGCTCTGCCGCACAACCTCGGCGCGTCTCGACACCGCACCTTCCCACAATTGAATTTGCATAGGGCCCGCGTCCGCCGCAACCACGGGCGGCTTCCTTCTAACGGCTTTATCGAACGCGCGCCAGAGCGCCGCGCTCGTGCACACTTTTTTCCTGAAAGCGCGCCTCCGATAAAGCGCTAACGTCATCCAGGCACCGTCGACAAACTACCTTGTCACCAGCGCTGCGGTAGAATTAGTTTCGATCGGCGCTGAGTATGCCGTCATGGACACGATGAAGTTCGCATCTGGATGCCTGGTTGACGAGAACCGGATCAGCGAAAAAGGTGGAATGCTAGGATAATGATTCCTCCAACCTACAAACCGAAGACAAAATTTATGCAGCTTGCGATCGCGGAGGCAAAGCGCGCCCGCGACCGGGGCGACTACGCAATCGGTACCGTTATCACGCGGCTCATTGGAAATCGGGAAGTGGTCATCGCATCTGCGGGCAACCGGGTCAAAACTTCTGGTTCATCCATCAAGCACGTGGAGCTTGAAACGTTGAAGTATGTCTCCTCCGGATACGGCCGGTATCTACCGGATTTCGTGTTGTATTCCACACATGAACCTTGTGCGATGTGCGCGGGTGCCTGCGTCTGGTCAAAAATAGGCGCAGTAGTGTTTGGCGTTTCCCAGGAAGACATCACTGCTTACGGCAAGAAGCACGGTACCGAGGAATTCAAATGGCGCGCCTGTCTCATTTCGTGCAAATTTGTTCTTGAAAAGGGCGGTCTTCACATTCCCGTCTTCGACAGTTTTTTAAGATTGGAGTGCCGAAAGTTATTCAGATATCGAGCCTGAAAAACAAACCCAAATCTGTTCA
>JALYLI010000062.1 GCA_030774335.1 Acidobacteriota bacterium
GTTCAGAAATCTGTCGCCGGCGCAAAAACAACTTGTCTACACTTTCCTGCGCTCACTGTGACACCCCGATGGTGCACGCGCGTCACCGCGGCCTCGGCAATAAACAAAGAGTAACGCACAACCTCAACTACATTCCTGGTAGTTTGCAGTGGCTGTCCCGTTACTTAGTTTCTTCGTGCGCTTGGGCAACTTGTTCGGCCACCTGACCATATCCCGCGGAAAAGGCCCCGCGCTGCTCGGTTGTTGCCCAGCGTCCAATCGAAGGCGTGCGCTGCTCACCGCGCTGCTGCGAAAGTTTCGCCAGGTACACGCCATCCCGATATGGCGCAGACAATTTCACGTCGGTCTTTGCTTCAGAAGTCTGCACTAGATTCTGCGCGGCAGTAGCCTCCGGTTTCGTTTCGTTTCCGTTCCGGCTCCACTGTGCCACGTGCGTCACCAGCGTGCCCGTCGCCGCCACGGTCGCCAACCAATATACAACTCCTGCGAATGCATTATTATTTTTCATCTTCAACCCCCAGTATTTCGATTCAGTCGCGAACTGCGTTTTTGCGTACCACTGGATAGATGTGTACTCTCACCGCCACGTTGTCGTCCACGGCGCAAGCTTTACGTTCTTAACGCAATCTTTGCGTGCACTTTACCTGATGCCTCGAATCTTCGAAGTGACCCGCGATAGATGAACCGCTATAGAATGGAAGGGAATAAGCTTTGCGGCACGGCTGGCACTATGGATTTTGACAAGCTCATCGGGCGAACAGGACTTTACTGGGCTGCTGTGGCCTTGCTCGTCACTCTTTGTGCGCTTCTCGCCGGTTTGCAGCATAGATGGATCGGCGAAGTTGCCGGCGCCGAAGGCCATCGGCTTCGCGAAGACCTGCAATCCCGGTTGAATCTCTTGCGCCGCGATCTGAATGACGAAATTTCTGCCGCTTGTTACGCCTACATCCCCGCCAACTGGGAAATTCAGAAACTAGGCCGCGATGAGGCCTACCTGTCTCAGTATCGCCAGCGAAAAAAAATAGTCGGCGATCACGTCGTGCAGCGCATTGCTGTCGCCGTTCCGGAAAACGGCGACCTCGCTATATTTTTCCCGGATGCCACCGGCACTCATTTGGTGCGCGGCGCTTGGCCGCCCGAGTGGACGCCCATGCACAACAGCCTTATCGTGCGCCTTCACGGCGGCCCCGCGCCCATGAATCAATCTTCCACCCTGGTCGAATTTCCGCGCTTTGCCTCCGAAAATTCTCCTTCCGGTCCGCGCTTCGTCGAGCAAGAGTGGTTGCTGCTCGACCTGGACCCCGACTACGTTGGCCAGACACTCGTTCCCGAAATGTTGAATCGCTATCTCGGGCAAAGTGGCAACCTGGAGTACGACGCGGAAGTCACCGCTAAAGTGGATCCGGCTTTTTCTATTTATCGCTCCTCCGACCCTGCCGGCCAAGCGAACTGGATTCCCGACGCTTCCGTCGACCTGCTCGAAATCGGCCGCATTCCGCAACCGGCAATTACTACTGGCGCATCCAGAGCGCCACGGTCTAATGCGCACCCCGCCGGCGCGGCCGCGTCTTCGCCTGCTTCGCCGTCACGCGGCTTTTCCGCTCCGCCTCCGCAGCAAAGCAACGGCCTCTGGATCCTGCGCGTGCATCACCACGCTGGTTCTCTGGAGGCTACCGTTACCGAAGGCCGGCGCCGCAACAATCTTCTATCCGCCGGCTTGCTGCTTCTCCTCTTCACAACCACATACGCCCTGGTGCGTTTTTCCCGCCGCGCCCAGGCTCTCGCCAATCTGCAAATGAATTTTGTCGCCGGCGTCTCCCACGAATTACGCACCCCGCTCACGGTCATTCGCACCGCCGCGTACAATCTGCGTGGCGAACTCATCACTCAACCCGAGCAGGTCGCGCGTTACAGCACGCTGATTCGCCAGGAAGCGGAAAAACTCTCCGCCCTCGTTGACCAGGTGCTGCGTTACGGCAATGCTCGCGCAGGCCGCACTCTCCAACCGCGGCAACCCGTCGCCGTCCCCGAACTCATAGAAGCCAGCCTGCTGGCCGCTCGCAGTGCCTACCCGGAAAAAGACCTCGTAGTGGAAAAATGCATCGAACCTGATTTGCCGTTCATCCTGGCCGATAGGGAATCGATGCAGCACGCTTTGCAGAATCTTTTCGACAACGCCGTGAAGTACGGCGCCAAAGGCGGCGCCAAGAAAGAGAATTGGATCGGAATTTCCGCCGCCGCCCTGAAAAACGGCGGCCTTCCAGAGATCGAAATTCGCGTTTGCGATCGCGGCCCGGGGGTTCCCGCGGAGGAGCGTCAATTCATCTTCGATCCTTTCTTTCGCGGCCGCCGCCCCCAGGAGGACCAGATTCACGGCACCGGCTTGGGCTTGAATCTGGTGAAGAAAATTGTCGAAGCCCACGGTGGCACCGTCGCCCTCCATAACAGGGAAGAGCGCGGCGCGGAATTCGTCGTCCGCATCCCCGGCACGCCAGCGCCGTCGTCCGACAATGCAACGCCTGCTGGCCTTCCCGCGGCCAGCCAAAGCGAGCCGTCGCGATGAAACTGCCGATTCTGCTCATCGAAGACGAACCCGGCCTGGTCACGACCATCTCTGACTTGCTTGCTGCGGAAGGCTATCAAGTCGAGAGCGCTTCCAACGGCGACTCCGGTCTCGCCCGTGCCACCCAGGAAAAATTCGCTCTGATTATTCTCGATGTCATGTTGCCAAAGAAAACTGGCTTCGAAGTTTGCCGCCAATTGCGCCAGGCCGGTATTGACACCGCCATCCTTATGCTCACCGCCAAGACACAAGTCATTGATCGCGTCGTCGGCCTAAAGCTTGGCGCCGACGATTACCTCACCAAGCCATTTGAGCCGGCGGAATTATTGGCGCGCGTGGAAGCCCTGCTGCGCCGCGTGAACAAGGAAAATCGCGTGGATCTCCGCAGCTACCAATTCGGCGATGTCGAGATTGACTTTGAACGGGCGGAAGTAAGCAAGGGCGGGGAACCTCTGGCGCTGGCCGCCAAGGAACTTCAGCTATTGCGCTATCTCATCCATCATCGCGATCGCGTAGTTCCACGCGAAGAAATTCTGCAGCAGGTGTGGGAGTACGACAGCGAGATTTCCTCGCGCACCATTGATGTACACATCGCCTGGCTGCGCCAGAAACTCGACAATCCGCAAAATCCAAAATATCTTCAGACCGTCCGCGGCAAAGGCTATCGCTTCACGCCACCGGATTGACTTAAGTTTCGCTTCGGTTTCAGCTCATCCACGCTAAGTACTGAACAGTCTGGTGGAAGCCGCCTGGGACGCAGTGTTTTCGGCGTTCGGCTCAGGTTTTAACTCAGATCCAGCTCCACTTCATCCACATAACACCACCCCCAACTCTCGCCCGGCTCGATGGACTTCATGATCGGGTGTTTCGTGGCATGAAAATGTTTTGTAGCATGCTTATTTTTGGAACTGTCACAGCAGCCCACCTGCCCGCATTCCAGGCAGAGCCGCAGATGTACCCAGGTATCTCCCATTTTCAGGCACTCTTCGCAACCGCGCGTGTGCGCTTTGACTGCACGGATTTCATCGAGGTGCGTGCATTCCTTCATTCATGTTCTCCTCGCAAAATCGAACGTCATTGTTGCGCGGATTGCGCGCTACGGCTTGCCGCGGCAAGTGGCAGCCGCACCTCCACCGTCGTGCCGGTTTTCCCCGAACGAATATCGAACCGGCCACCCATGTCTCGTACCCGCTCGCGCATGCCGGCCATGCCAACTCCTACTAGACGCGTGCCATCCTGGAAGCCCTTCAGCATCTCCTCCGGTATCCCGCGCCCTTCGTCGCATATTTCCGCCTGCAGGTAGTCGGTATTCATGTTGATGCGAATCTTCGCCACCTCGCTGCCTGAGTGCCGGTGAATATTTGCCAGGCTTTGCTGTACCACGCGGAACAACGCGTTCTCCATCTCCCGCGGCAGTCGCCCCATGGAATCGGGAAATTCTAATCCCACTTTTATTCCGCTTCGTTCCGAAAATCCCGCCACGTACCACGATATCGCCGACGCCAGTCCCACCTCGTCCAGCAGTGGCGGATGCAGTAGGTAGGAAATCGTTCTGATTTCCGCCGTGCAGCTTTCCACCATCCCCAATGCTTCCTGGATTCGCGTTCTTTGCGCCGGGGATGTCCGAGCTGATTCGCGCCGATGCGCTTGCAGAACCATTTGGATTCCCGCCAGGTATTGCCCAACGCTGTCGTGTAGTTCGCGAGCGATTCGCCTGCGTTCCTCATCCTGAGTAGCAATCAATCGGGAGGAGAGTTTTTGCAGTTGCGCGGTTCGCAATGCAATCGTCGCTTCCAGGTCCGTTTGCACCAGTCGTAGCGTCCCTTCCGCTTGTTTATGCGCGACGTTTTCCTTGGCGCCTTCGATGCGTGCCTTGCGCTCACCCTCATATGCCTGCGTTAAACGCAGGGCGCAACTCGTGAAATCCGCCAGTCCGGCCATCAGCCGTACATCTTCGGAGTCGAATTTCACCTCGTCATTATGCGACAGGATCCAGATGGTTCCCGGCCTCTCGTCTCCCAGGTAAATGGGAATGACCAGCGCTTCCACGAAAGGGACCCCGGCCTTATCAAAATACTGAAAATACCGCTCCGGGTGATCGAACAACTGCGGCGCATCGCGATCCAATGTGACCCCGCAGGGACTGAAATTTCTTGGCGTGCTTCCGCCAATATGATCCCTTAGAACACCAGCCAGGTTTGTCCACCGGAAGATCTGTTCGCCGTCGGGAAGCGTTTCGAGCATGCTCAGGCCGGCGGTCCCGGCATTGCACAGTTCCATCGCCATGCGCAGCAGTGTGTCGATTAAGGCATCCGGATTCTTCGCCATAACCGCCGACAGGGCATGCAGCGCGACATTTTCGTAGTATGAATTTGGTTTTCGCCGCCGGCGAGCCTGCAGCTTATAGGTCACCAGGACGTCTTCCAATTTTGCCGGCACGCTTAGTGTTGCATTCAACTGCCCTGGTGCTGCGCGGGACGGCCCGGACTTATACACTCGATGCCTTCCGCGAGGGACGTTTGGGGTGCTCATTGGTCTACTCCTATTTACCTATGTGAATTGGCGGGTAGAAAGTCGACGCCCGCCAGAACGCGGCTGAGAAGTATTAGGTGTCGCTGCTGGAGAAATGCCATGTCACACTTCTGTAAACCGCCCCTGTAGCTTAAGTAGGGCAGACATCTCAAACTGTGCAAATTTGCACACATTAACGAGACGTTGCGCTGTAGGTTTTTCAGTCGGATACCCTACGATGCCGTTTTTGTTTGGTGGGGCTTTACCCCGCCGCCGCGTTCCGACCTTCCGCTTGTGAGGCTGCGGTTCTTCTATTTGCGTCGCTTGCACCGCTCGTTACTTTCATTGGCGTGTTAAACTTCGCTCGCCTGGTGGAACTACAACGTGAAATCCAAACTCTACCTCCTGCCCCTGACCACACTGCTCTTCTCCACTACTATTTGCGCGCAATCCCCTACAAATTCCCTAAACTCCGGCGCCGCCAAACAAAAATCTCTGTGGCAGAAACTCGACACCACCATCACGGAAGTCGATCGCCACCTCGACGGCGTCCTCGGCGTGGCCATCGAAGACCTCACCACCGGCCAGAAATTTCTGCTGCGCGCCGATTCCGTCTTCCCACAGGCCAGTTCCATCAAAATCGCGGTCCTTGCCGAACTCTACCACCAGAATCAACTGGCCACCCAAGCCACAACCGGCAAAGCCAGGCTCAGCGATCTTTACACCATGCAAAGCGCCGACCTGGTCGCCGACAGTGACATCATGAACGGCCTTACGCCCGGAGTAACCCGCATTACCAATCGCGATCTCGCCACCATGATGATCGCCGTCAGCGACAATTCCGCCACGAATGTTCTCATTGACCGCCTCGGCATGGACAACGTGAACGCGCTGCTTGACACCCTCGGCCTCCGCAATACGCGCCTGCGTCGCAAAATGATGGACGTCAAAGCCGCGGCCGAGGGACGCGAAAATATTTCCACCCCGCAGGAAATGCTCACGCTACTGGAGAAAATTTATCAGGGGACAGTTTTGGACAAAGAATCCACCGCGGACTTCTTTAAAATGCTCAGTACGCACAAAGAGAGTTTTATTCCGCGTAATCTTCCTGACGGGCTGCAAATCGCCAACAAGCCGGGAGAACTCGAAGCCGTCCGTAATGACTCTGGCATAGTTTTCCTGCGGGATCGTCCCTACATCATCTGCGTGATGACTACTTACCTCGCCCGAGAACGCGACGGGGAGGAAGCCATCGTCAAAATCTCCGCCGCCGCCTTCTCGATGTTTGACCGCCTCGCCCGCTCCTCCGAATACGGCCGCGTCATCTCCGAACGCAACTCCGCACGCAACTCCGCCTCTCCCCCGTAGCGCTAACGTAGAGCGACACATAACCCTCCGCGGCATCGCCATTGAATTCTGCGTGTGGGGATTTACGCGCAGAAGAAGAAAATCTCACCAACTAAAACAACGCCGTAGCCCTCCGCTCCCACTTCTTGCTCTTCTCCTTCGCGATTCCCTCCACATCCTTCACGTACGCGCCCGCCTGAGTCAGGACGTGGTGTAAATCATTCCCCAGGCTGATAAACGTAAACCCCTTATCCAGAAATTCCCCCACGCGCGCCGTCCCAAATAAAAATATTCCCAAAATCACATTGTTCTTTCGCGCTTCCGCAATCAAAGTCTCCGTCGCCGCGCCGAGCTCCGGCGACGTATACATCAGCGGAAATTCATACTTCTCATACAAGCCCATGGACATGCACAAATCGTTCTGTCCCAGGAAAAGAATATCCACGCCCGGCACCGCGGCGATTTCTTTCATGTTCTGGATGCACGAAGCCGTCTCCACCTGCAGCGCCACGATCAAGTTGTTGTTCGCGTTGCCCGCGTAGCCCAGCAGCCCGGCCTTGTTCATGCTGCGCTGCGGAAAATACACCGAGCGCGTCCCCGCCGTCGGATATTTCGTGCAGCTCACCGCTTGCCGCGCTTCCTCCGCGGTGTTGATGTACGGCACCAGCACTCCGTCCGCGCCCAGATCCAGCGCCTGCTGAATGCCGGCTCGATCGTTGTATCCGCCCACGCGCACCATGGACTTGGCGCCGCCGCTCGCAATCGCCGTCAGCATCGCCGACAATTTCTCGTAGCCCATCGGCCCGTGCTGGGTATCCACCAGCAGCCAGTCGTAGCCGCTGTGCGCCAGTTGCTCCGCCACCGTGGGGCTGTGCGAATTCAAAAACAAGCCCAGTTTCGGCTTGCCCTCGCCCAACTCTTTCTTGAACTCCACTCCCGTCACCGCTTCCGCCATCGCCAATCTCCTTAAAATGTTTTTGTGATTATGGTTAAGTATGCCGACACAAATTTCGCCACAGTGTAGCAGTTCTTTAGAATGGGTGGGCCTACCCTCACCGTTTTGTGCGAGGGATTCCTGGTCTTTCAGATTTGCACTGTGGTGCCGCACGCTTCGTCTTTAAGGGTGCCGTCGCTGACTCCTGGTTCTTCGATCCTCATTTCTACTTCTCGACCTTCAGCTTCCGCAAAAAATCAAAATCTCCGCTGGGCGACAACGCCAGATCCCCCAAGTCTTTCCTGTGTACCGACACCGCGTCCCCAAACCACATGGGTAGATACGGTAGGTCGTCCGCTAGAATCTTTTGCGCTTCGCTGCACAACGCTTTGCGCTTTTCGCGATCCAATTCCACGCGAATCTGATCCGTTAACGCATCCATCCGCGCATTACGATAGTGTCCGCGATTCGCCCCATCCGGCGGAAAACGCTTCGAGGAAAACACAAATTCAAAAACATCCGGATCGTTGTTCGCCCCCACCCACCGAAGCAAATTCATCTGGAAATTACCTTTTATGGAGTCTGAAAGCAGCGTGGCAATCTCCAGCGGCCGTACTTCCAATTCAATACCCGCGTGCCGCCACTGCTCCTGCAGCGCCGCCCCGATCAACCGTGCCTGCTCTTCTGTGGAAGTCTTGAGCAGCAAATGTATCCGCACACCGTTTGCGCCGCGCGGGAAGCCTGCGCCATCCAGCAATTCTTCCGCGCGGGCTACATCCAACGAATACTGCGCGACGTGCGGTTCGTACGCCCAGTGATTCGGCGGCAGAATTCCCGTGGCCATGCGCGCTTGGCCATGCAGCAAATAACGAATCAGCGCTTCGCGGTCGGTCGCAAACGCCAGCGCCTGCCGCACTTCGCGCTTGCCCACCACCGCGTCTTCCATGTTGAACCCGAGATAATTCAGATTCGTTCCCGCGCGTTCGGACACCCCAAGCTCCGGCCGCCGTGCCAGGACCGGCACCATGTCCGGAGAAAGGGAACTGATTTCCAGGTCCGCCGACCCCTTGCGCAATTCCAGCGCCCTCACAATCGCATCAGGCACGATGCGCGCCCGCAGCCGCGTGATATTGGGAGCGCCGCCAAAATAATCCGCGTTGGCCGCCAACACCACTTCATCATCCTGCGCCTGGCTGACAAACTTGAACGGTCCCGAACCGGTCAGCTTGCGTGAAAAATCTGGGCCGGCGCCCGCGGGCACAATGCCAATCGCCGGCCGCGACACGCTCCATAAAAACGAAGCGTACGGTTCCTTCAAATGAAAAATCACCGTGCTCGTGTCGGGCGCTTCCACGCCCGCAATCATTCGAAAGCCGCCGCGCTTCGCTGAGCGATTTGCCGCATTTAAAACAAAATCAAACGTGGCCTTCACGTCCGCCGCCGTCACAGAAGACCCATCATGAAAACGCGCATCACGGCGCAGATGAAAAACATACGTCAGCGCATCTGGTGTCTCCCATGATTCCGCCAGGTCCCCGCGCAAATTCATCTGCTCGTCGCGTGCCACCAGCGAACTGAAAATTAATCCGTCGAGATGTTGCGATTGCCCGTCAGCAGCAAATCGCGGATCCAGATTCACAGGGCTCGATTCAATCAGCAGCACCAATTCAGATCGATCCGCCCGGGCACTCCGCGAGCAGCCACTGGTTATGAACGCCACCGCCGCGCACCAACTGATTATCATGTACCGTGGTGGAATCGACCGGCAACCAACTGTCATCCCGACCGAAGCGCGCCGACGCTTTCTCCCCTCCTTCGCTCCTGTTTGCCCTGAGCTTGGCCGAAGGGCGAAGGAATCTCTCTCCGATTTATCGCGCAAGCCACCACTCCGTCAGGGACAGCCCAATTTTCCCGGGTGCCGCACCCTTCGTCTTTATTGGTGCGGTTTTTGCCGTGCTATCCCTTCTCATCCAGTGTTTTTCCCCCGTTTAGGTGGCGCATAACAAATCTTCCCCAAAACAGCCGGCCCGCGCGCGCCCGTGGCCGAAAAAATATTCCCCGGCCTCTGATGAAAACTCTCATACGCCAGCAACGCAAACGCAAATGCTTCCTTCGCCTCCTCGGGCAC
>JALYLI010000063.1 GCA_030774335.1 Acidobacteriota bacterium
ATGTGTCCGGGCTGGACCCTGTTGAAATGGTGGGCCTGGGTGGACTTGAACCACCGACCTCGCCCTTATCAGGGGCGCGCTCTAGCCACCTGAGCTACAGGCCCGTTGGAACAGAGTGGCAATCGAAACAACTTGAGCAGTTTACGACGGTAGCGGGGAATCCGCAATTGTGTAGGCATTTCTGATGTATTCACCTGATAGTGGAACCGGCATTAGTGCATAGGTTGGAGGTGCGAGATTGTTCTCGCCGAGTAAGGGTGACGACATGGGGCAACCCAGCGTTTTTAAAGGGATTGTGGCAGGGGCGGTAGGCGGGCTGGTGGCGTCCTTGGCGATAAACCAGTTTCAAAAAGTGTGGTCTATGGCTGAATAAAAAATCGCGGATGGGCAACAGAAGCAACAAGGCGGCGAGAAAAGTGAACAGAAAAGTGGCGAGGATTCGGAGGACGCCACGATGAAGGCGGCGGACCGCATCTCCGAGACGGTACAGGGCAAGCATCTGACGAAAAGCCAGAAGGAAAAGGCGGGGCCGGCGGTGCATTACGCGTTCGGCACGCTGACGGGAGCAGTGTAGGGCGCGGCGGTGGAGATCAATCCTTCGGCAAATTCGTTGGCAGGCGTTCCGTTCGGCGCGAATTTGTTTCCGGGCGCGGACGAGGTGGCGCTGGCAGCGCTGGGTCTGAGTAAGAAGGCGACGGCCTACTCGTTATCGAAGCATGTTTATGGGTTGGTCTCGCACGCTGTGTATGGCGTGACTACGAAAGCGGTGCTCAGGGCGGTGCGTCGATAAGCGTCTGGCGAGCTGGCGATCGCAATTTCCGGCAGCATCGGTTTACTGCACGAATCCGACCGTGGGCGTCGGATCGCCGCCGGCGGGGGATTCCTTGATGGTGCCGAACTGGGATTCGTAGCGGGCGATGTTTTCTCCTAGGGCGCGCCATATGCGCTTAGCGTGTCCGGGGTTGACGATCATGCTGCCGATGAGCTTGCCTTGATTGCCGTTGGGAAAAATGTAGATGAAATTCATGGTAAATTCTTCGAGGTTGTGGTGAATCATCACCAGATTGCTGTACTGGCCTTGTAGTTCTTTTTCGTCCGCTTTGATCTGAACCTGGCCCTGCTGTGGTGGCCGCTGCTCGTCCATGCGTTCTCTCCCGGAAGTACAGTCTCGAAGTTATCACAAGCGGTAGGGAATCGCTTGCGCGCTAGACGAGGCAATACCTGCGCCGATTGTGGAACGATTGTCGTGATTGCTAGGATGGAAAAAATGATGGGTGGTTTGTTGACGACCAAGCATATTAAGTGTAGTTTAGTATCTATCTTTAACGCGGTTAACATTATCCATGGCTCGACCAGTCATCCCTCAACTCGAAACGGAAACCTCGACAAGCACCGACGCTACTTCAAGCGAAATTTCTTCACAAAAAACGACGGTGTCATCGCGGCCGTGGTCCACGCCGTCTATGCGCAACGGGCAGGCACTACCCTCACTGCCGGAATCGCACCGCACCATCCCGTTTCTTGCGGGGGCTTCCAGGCTTAAGAAATTACTGGCATTTGCCGGGCCAGGTTACCTTGTGGCGGTGGGCTACATGGACCCGGGAAACTGGGCCACCGACCTCGCAGGCGGCTCGAAATTCGGCTATTCGCTGTTGAGCGTTATTTTGTTGAGCAACCTGATGGCGATGTTTTTGCAGGCGCTGTCGGCCAAGTTGGGGATTGCCACCGGCCGGGACTTGGCGCAGGCGTGCCGCGACAATTATTCGCGGCCGATGGCCATGTTCTTGTGGTTCGTTTGCGAAGTGGCTATCGCGGCTTGCGACCTGGCGGAAGTGCTGGGCTCAGCGGTGGCATTGAAGCTACTTTTTGGATTACCGCTGCTTGCCGGTGTTCTGATTACCGCGCTGGACGTGCTGATTGTGCTGGCGTTGCAGGGGCGGGGCTTCCGGTTGATTGAGACGTTCGTGGTGACCTTGATCGCCTCGATCGCCGCGTGTTTTGCGTATGAGATATTCTTCGCGCAGCCGTTGTGGCGGCAGGCGGCGATGGGATTTATTCCGCACCTGGAAATTTTGCGAAATCGCGAAATGCTGTATATCGCTATCGGGATTCTGGGCGCGACGGTGATGCCGCACAATTTGTATTTACATTCGAGCATCGTGCAGACGCGCGCATTCGGATCGTCCACCAGCGATCGCAAGCAGGCTTTGCGCTATGCGGTTTTTGATTCGACGTTCGCGCTGGGACTGGCGCTGTTTGTGAATGCCGCAATCCTGGTGCTCGGTGCCGCGGCGTTTCACACGCGCGGCTTGCACAACGTCGCGGAAATTGAAGATGCCTATAAATTGTTGAGCCCGCTGCTGGGCGCGGGGCTGGCCAGTACGCTATTTGCGTGCGCATTGCTGGCGTCGGGGCAGAATTCAACGTTGACTGGCACGCTGGCGGGACAAATTGTGATGGAAGGATTTCTGCAGATACGGCTGAAGCCGTGGCTGCGGCGCTTGATTACGCGATCGATTGCCATTTTCCCCGCGGCGCTGGTAATCGGAATCATGGGCGAGTCTAAGGTGACGGCGCTGCTGGTGTTCAGCCAGGTGGTGTTGAGTTTTCAGCTGCCGTTTGCGGTGATCCCGCTGATTCAATTCACCAGCAGCCGGAAAAGGATGGGCGAATTTGCAAACTCACGCGCGACGACGGTGGTAGCGTGCGTGATTGCCACTGCAATTTTGCTGTTTAATGCCGAGCTGGTCTGGCTTATTCTCCGTTCGTAATACTTTTCTGCCCAAAAACATATGACCATGGGTGCGCAACGGAAGCGTGGAGTGCGTAAGACGTTATTTGTGGCGCTGTTGGCGCTGATTGTTTTATCAATCGGGCTGGCACTGATGCGGCCGGGCGAATGGGTTATTCCTGAAGAGCAGGCGCGACGCGAGAATCCCTTGTTGCCGTCGGCAAAAGATTTGGAAGCGGCGCGCGGCGTTTACAAGGAAAATTGCGCGGAATGCCATGGTGATACAGGCAAAGGAGACGGTCCGAAGGGTCGCAAGCTCTTCACTGACCCTTCGGACCTCACGAATGCGACGCGGATGGGTTCGTTGACGGATGGCGCGATTTTTTATGAGATCAGCGAGGGGCGGCGGCCCATGCCGTCTTTCATGACACGAATGACGGAAGAGCAGAGATGGCAGCTGGTGCTGCTGATGAGGAGCTTTTCTGGGTCAGGCACTATAGGGAAAAAAAATCCGTAGACAAGCCGTTAAAGCAAATTAAAAACTCCATGTGCAAGAGGGCGGCACATGGGGCACCCGAAAGAGATCAATGCGGAAATCGTGCTTATTACATTTGCAAAACCCCACACGCAACTGCGGCGTGTGGGGCTGCAAATTTGATGCGCCGCGTGCGCCTATGCGGCGGCGGATGTTACTTGTTGGAGGGCGGCGGAGACTTCTTTCAAGTCGGGGACGACGGGGATGTCGTAATTTTTGATCCAGGCGATTTTGCCCTGCCTGTTGATGATGACGATGGAGCGGCTAGTGATGCCTTTGTCGGTGAGGTAGACGCCGTATTTCTCCGCCATGGCGCCACGCGGGTTGAAATCGGCGAGCAGTGAGTAATGGATATTCATTTTTTCGGCGTAGGCTTTGTGCGACCAGACGCTGTCAACGCTGACGCCCAGGACTTCCGCGTCGAGTTGCTCGAACGATTTCATTTCATTCACGAAACACACGTGTTCACTGGTGCAGGTGGGGCTCCAGTCGAGCGGGTAGAAAACGAGAACCACATTTTTCTTGCCGGCGAAATCGGAGAGTTTTACGTCCTTCTGGCTTTGATCTTTCAGGGTGAAATCGGGAGCTGCCTGTCCGACGGAAATGCTCATTTGTGTTCCTCCTGATTTATTTGTGGCTGGAGGTATCTTACCGAACTGGGCGCAGCCGGCACAAACAAGCGAGCGAGTATCCCGAAGTTAGTTCAGGACTCACAAATTAAAAGAGAGAGCAAATCCCTCGCTTCGCCCGCTGCGGCGGGCAGGCGTCGGGATGACATGGGCACCGACGTTCGCCTTGAGGCTGGGGAGTGCCGACGGGGAAGCGTTCCTTTTATCGGGCCGTCGCAGTAGACTCGGCTCAGCATATGCGCATGAGTTCTGAAGGCACACGACAAGGCGTTATGTTGCCGCTGAAAAAACTGGTGGAACGTTATCGCGGGCTGGCTGAAGAATATGGCGTTGCGGTGGCGCTGACGGCTTTTGATTTGACGCGTGACGAGACGGAGCGATTATTTGCTAGTTATGACGAGGATTACCACATCAGCCGATTTTTTCACTTCAGCGAGATGGATGGAATGACTTTCATTATCAATGGAGAACGCGTTTCGCATGTGGCGATTGACGCGGAGATCGAAAGCATTCTTTAGAATTAACGGCCGCCTCAGGATCTCAAACGCAGTAAACGCAGAATTGAAAAGAATATTGCGCTAACAACGGCGATCGCACTCCAAATCCGGAACCAGATATACGTAAGTTTGTAGTTCCATTCAGTTCCAGCATGGTGCGAGCAAGGTAAGGCTTTAAATACCGGAAATCTCTCGTTACAACGCGCTGCCTATGAATTCATCTTGCGTGCCAACGGCTTCGACCAGTAGAACAAAGCCGCGTTGAGTATTGCGAAGTTCGCGTCGAAAAGTAATTCGTAAAAATCATGTTGGTTGAGCATCTCGCCGGCCTGATTAGTGCGACGAAGCTTAGCACGGGCTAACCATGCATTCTGCTGCGCGCTTTTAACGATGGTTAGCAATGTTTATTGGAGTGCATAATTTCGTTTGAAAAAATGGGTTTTTTGCATAGGCTATTCCACGCGGAGGTACCTGCATGGCTGGCACGCCAACTCATTTGCCGGAATCGGGCCTGGGCAATACGCTGCGGCGCGATTCCTGGTGGGTCGAGCTTATACCGGTATTTATTCTGCTTGGTGGGTTTGGAATTTACGCCACGCTGCGGGCTTTCGAAGGCGCGTACTATGCGTGGGGGCCGTACCTTTCGCCATTTTATTCTCCGCTGATCGATCCGCAGCATCACTGGTGGCCACTTTCTCCCGCGCTGCTGGTATTGGCCGGGCCCCTGGGATTTCGCGCTACCTGCTACTACTATCGCAAAGCATACTACCGTGCGTTTTTCCTCGACCCGCCGGCCTGCGCGGTGGGCGAACCGGCCAACCGCAAATACCGCGGTGAAACGGCGTTCCCATTTATTTTGCAGAACGTGCATCGTTATTTTTTGTATCTGGCGATTATTTTTCTGGCGTTTCTGTGGCACGACGCTATCAAAGGATTTTTCTTTGACGGGCAATTTGGAATTGGCGTAGGCAGTTTGGTTCTACTGCTGAATGTGGTTTTGCTTTCCATCTATACGTTGTCGTGCCATTCCTTGCGGCATTTGGCCGGTGGGAAGCTGGACTGTTTTTCATGCGCGTCGTTTGGCACTTCGCGCGCGGCGGCGTGGCGCGGTTTTTCGTTTCTGAACGAGCGGCACATGCAATTCGCGTGGGCCAGCCTGATTTCGGTGGGCTCGGCCGATGCGTATGTGTGGCTGCTGGCACGCGGCGTGATTCATGACCTGAGGATTCTGTGACGTCAAATTACGAAGTTCGCGAACACGACGTATTGATTATCGGCGCGGGCGGAGCTGGCTTGCGCGCGGCCATTGAAGCGCTGGCGCAGGGAGCTTCCGTTGGCGTCGTGTGCAAATCGCTGCTGGGCAAAGCGCATACGGTGATGGCCGAAGGCGGCATCGCCGCAGCCATGGCCAATGTGGATGCGGCCGACAACTGGAAAGCGCATTTTCGCGACACCATGCGCGGCGGAAAATTATTGAACAACTGGCGCATGGCGCAGCTGCACGCGCAGGAAGCCCCTGACCGCGTGCGCGAACTGGAACAGTGGGGCGCGCTTTTCGACCGCACTGAAAACGGCGCAATTCTGCAGCGCGCGTTTGGCGGGCACACGTTCAAACGGCTGTGTCACGTGGGCGACCGCACGGGGCTGGAATTAATTCGAACACTGCAGGATCGCGGCGTGCAGCAGGGCGTGGATTGCTACATGGAGTGCACGATAACGCGTCTGCTGGTGGAAAACGGGCGATTCGCGGGTGCCTTTGCCTACTGGCGAGAGAACGGCCGCTTCATCGTGTTCAAGGCGAAAGCGGTGGTGATTGCCACCGGCGGAATCGGCAAAGCCTGGACGGTGACGTCGAATTCGTGGGAATACACCGGCGACGGCATGGCACTGGCGTACGAAGCCGGCGCGGAACTGATGGACATGGAATTTGTGCAGTTTCATCCGACGGGCATGGTGTGGCCGCCGGGCGTGCAGGGAATTCTAGTGACGGAGGCGGTCCGCGGCGAAGGTGGCATCCTGCGCAATAAATTGGGCGAGCGCTTCATGGAGAAATACGACCCCAAGCGTATGGAGCTTTCCACGCGGGATGTGGTGGCGCGCTCGATTTATACGGAAGTGCGCGAAGGGCGCGGCACGGAACACGGCGGGGCCTTTTTGGATATTTCGCAGAAGCCCGCGGAGTACGTAAAGAAAAAATTGCCGAGCATGTATCACCAGTTCAAAGAACTGGCGGACGTGGACATTACGAAAGAGCCGATGGAAGTCGGGCCGACGTGCCACTACGTGATGGGCGGTATTCGTGTGGAAGCGGAGACGGGGCAGTCCACGGTGCCGGGCATTTTTGCGGCGGGGGAAGCGGCAGCGGGTTTGCATGGCGCGAACCGTTTGGGCGGCAATTCGCTTAGCGACTTGCTGGTATTTGGCCGGCGCGCGGGATTGTTTGCGGCGGCGCATGCGAAACAAGCGTTGTACGGGTCACTCGACAACGCTCAGTTGCAGGAGGCCGAAAAAGAATTGCTCGCGCCATTTGCCAACACGGGAGAAAGCCCCTACGCGGTTCACCGCGATTTACAAACCGTGATGCAAAGTCTGGTGGGAATCTTTCGCACCGCGGAAGATCTGGAGCGCGCGCTGACCGAATTGCAGATGTTGAAAGCGCGCGCGGCAGCGGCGAGTGTGGAGGGTTCGCGACTGTTTAATCCCGGGTGGCATCTTTCGCGCGAACTGAAATCGATGCTGATTATTTCCGAAGCGGTAACCAAGAGCGCGATTGCCCGCGCGGAGAGCCGCGGCGCCCATAGCAGGATTGATTTTCCGGAACTGGATGCAGCCTGGGGGCAAAAGCACAACATCATTGTTGACCAGGGCGGCGTGATGGTGCGGCAGGAATCGCCGATTCCACCCTTGCCGGACGATTTGAAAGAAGTTCTGGCGCAGGAGTAACGCGTAGTTTGCCCTGCGCATTTTATTTTGTGGTGAACAGCGAAACGAGGACCAGCGATGGCTGAAACAGTTTTGCGAGTGTTCCGCGGTGACGTCAATGGCGGAGCGACGGTGGACTACCAGGTGCCGGTGGCCCCGGGCATGGTCGTGCTGGACGCGCTGCACTACATTCAGGGGCACCTCGCTCCGGATCTGGCGGTGCGCTGGAACTGCAAAGCAGGGAAGTGCGGTTCGTGCTCCGCGGAGGTGAATGGCCGGCCGCGGCTGACATGCAAGACGCGCATGGATGATCTACCCAAGGACGAACCGATCACGGTAATGCCGATGAAGGCGTTTCCCAAGATTAAGGATGTGGTTACGGATGTTTCCTGGAACTACCGCGTGAACAAGAAAATTCCGCCGTTCCAGCCCAAGCCGGGATCGGACTGGAAAATCTCGCAACTGGATGTAGACCGCGTACAGGAATTTCGCAAGTGCATTGAGTGTTTCCTATGCCAGAACGTTTGTCACGTTTTGCGCGACCACGATAAGAAAGAGCAATTTGGAGGACCCCGTTTTTTTGTGCGCGTGGCCGGACTGGAGATGCACCCGCTCGATGGAGCCAGCCGCACGCGACTACTCAAGGAAGAACTGGGCCTGGGGCTCTGCAATATTACGAAGTGCTGCACGGAAGTTTGCCCGGAAGAAATTCACATCACCGATAACGCCATCATTCCACTGAAAGAGCGCGTGGTGGATGAGTTCTACGATCCATTGACGATGTTGTTTCGCAAAATACGCGGCTCGAGCGAGAAAGCCATTTAGCGGTTCAACAGTTGGCAGGGTATCTCGTGTCTGCAAGCATGGGAGGCTGTATGGATGCCCAACTCAAAGCCATTTCGCGGGCGGGAATTGCTGAAGCGATTGCCAAAGCGGAACTGTATCGCTATCTGAACGAGCCGGAAGAAGCGGAGTCCATCTGCCAGGACATTTTGTCGGTCGATTCCGGGCATCAGCTTGCGAAGCGCTTGCTGGGCCTTTCTATCACGGACCAGTTCAGCGGTTATGCGGGTGATCGGTATGCCGAGGTGGAAGGGATATTTCAGAGTCTTCTCGACGCGTATGAGCGCGCTTACTACACCGGGCTCTTGCATGAGCGGCGCGCCAAGGTGCAACTGCGCAGCGGATATTCCGCGCACATTTTGCTGCCGCTGGTCGAAGAGGCCATGAAGTGTTTCGCGGATGCGGAGAAAATTCGTCCGCCGGGGAATGACGACAGCATTCTGCGCTGGAATCGTTGCGTGCGCCTGCTGCAAAGCCAGCCCGATTTTCGCGTGGAGCGCGATGCGCTCCCGCACGACGCGGAAGACAGCCCTCCCGCAAATATTCGCGTAAAGCCCGCCGGGTAACGCTGGCGCAAAATATCCGCACAACTATTGGTGTGGCATCGCTGGCCGGGCTTCGGAGTTGACGCTCGGCACGGCTGCGGTTCCTGCCATGAGGATGGGTCGCACTAATTCCGCCGCAACAGAGACAAATTCTTCCGCTGGGGCACGGTCCGGAGTGTTTACCCACTGCTTTACCGCCCCATAGATGGCCCAGCTTGCCGTAGCCACAATCATCTCTGGGGGAACGGTTCGATCCATCGGGTGACGCTCGAATCCATCGAGTAAAACGATGCGAATTTGATCGATTATCGTGGCTTCCACGAAGGGGCCAAATTGATGCTGATTGAACGAGTGGGACTTTTGCAGTTCGCTCAAATAGTCGCAGACGGCCAAAATTATGGGGTGGAAGGCCGTGGCGCACGTGCCATCAAAGAGCACATTTCGTTGCTCCAGGAGCTTGAGGAAGTTGACGCGCGTCAATTCTCCGAGTAGCGCGAATTTGTCGGCGTAATGGGCATAGAAGGTGGCTCGATTGAGGGTGGCGGCTTCGGTGATGTCCTGCACCGAAATCTTGTCAAACTCCCTCTGTTCCAGAAGGTTGCGGAGCGCATCCTGTAATAATCCTCTCGTCCTGCGGATGCGAGGATCGAGCCGTTCACAGTCTTCGTGAAGCATTATGGTTGGGCTCACACCAAGATTATAGCCTAAAACTCGTTTGTTGCTTAAGATACGTTAGTTATGTTAATTTATGCGACGATTGTTGGTTAT
>JALYLI010000064.1 GCA_030774335.1 Acidobacteriota bacterium
GTCGGCCGCCACTCGCGCATCCGCCGCGCCATCATTGACCGCCACGTCAGCCTGCCGGAGCGCACCGAAATCGGCTACGACGTGGAAGCCGACAAACGCCGCTTCCACGTCACCGACTCCGGCATCGCCGTGGTCGTCCGCCAGGAATCCCTAATCGAAGAACCCGAATCCGCCTGAGTTGGTCGTGACACAACACCGTGGTACCAACTCTCTATAATGTGGTCTTGCGTTTATCTTGCTGCGAGCGATAACTGCTGACAAGTTTCTTCACCGTTTACTTATATTTCACGTCTGCTTTCAAAGGTTTTAACGTCGAAGTGGCTTGATTTCGAGCGAAATCTAATCTTCGCTCTAAGCACGGAAGGTCAGAAGTGAGGGAAGAAATATTTTTACGACCGGGGCACCGGGCTGAGGCCGACAAGTTTCTGGAAAGCCGGGTCATCGTGTAAACAATCAAGATCGGAGTCCTTCGCCGCCCAATTCAGATTGCTGTATCCGGCCTCGACGGACTTCTTGAAGGCTTCAAAGGCCTGCGTCTTTTTTCCGAGGATGCCGTAAGTGCAGGCAGCATTGTAGAGGGTGTTGGGATCGCCGGGCCGCAGTGCCACGGCAGTCTGCAGGTGCCTCATGCTCTCGTCTTCATCTTGCTCGGAGCAGGCAAGGGTATTCGCCAGCAGGATGCGCGCACGCACGTCCTCCGGCACCAACTCCAGTTGTTGGCGAAGGATTTTCACCATGCGCTGGCGCACTTGCCCGGCTTCGTCTTTTCGACCCAATCCTTCCAGCGCCCGGCTAAAGGGAATATAGGTGTTGTAGTCGTCGCCATTGGCTTCGATGGCCCGTTCCGTGAGGGCTGCCGCCTCTTCATTACGGCCGCTGGAGAAATACGCGCGGCCGAGCATGTTCCAGGATCCTTCACAGTCGGGCTTTCGTTCGATGGCACGCCAGGCCAGCAGCGCGGTTTCCTCGTATTTCTTTTGCGCATAGCAAATACGAGCGCGCGCTACCAGAACCTCGGGCAGTTCGGGCGCCAGGGCGGTAGCCCGATCGCAGGCAGCCAGACCTTTTTCGATCCATTTGGGGTTCTGCTCACGGATCTCGTAAACCAGGCCACACAGGTGGGCAATCCCGGCGTGCGCAAGAGCGAAATTCGGGTCCAGCTGAATCGCCTGTTCAAACATCTGCAGGCTATAGTCCAAATTCTCACGTCGCGCGTAACTCCTGCCGCGCAGATAAAAATCGTACGCCTGAGGGTTTTCGGTCGGCCTGCGGGCGATGGTTTTTTCTTCCTGGGGAGTCAGCGTGATCCGTAGGGCTTGGGCGATGCTGCGAGCGATTTCCTCCTGGATGGCAAATACATCTTCCAGTTGCCGATCGTAACGTTCGGCCCAGACGGAATGTCTGGTTGAAACTTCCACCAACTGTGCCGTGATGCGCACGCGATTGCCGGCGCGGCGGATGGAGCCTTCGAGCACGTAACCGGCGTCAAGTTGCTGGCCCACTTGCAGCGCCGAAACCGGCTTGTCCCGGAATGCAAGCATCTCCGAACGCGGGAAAATTTCCAATTGCGCGATCTTGGAAAGCTCGGTGACAATATCCTCCGTAATCCCGTCGCGGAAGTATTCGTCCTCCTTCGCGCCGCTCTGGTTTTCGAAGTAAAGCACGGCAACTGATTTTCGCTTGGAAGGAACCGGATGTGCGCCGGATCCCTTAACGCCCCTCTCCGTGACAGGCCGGCGGTTTGACTCCAGATCGCGGCTGAGGCGCTTCATGTCGGCCCGGAGTTCGGCGGAAGTCTGGCATCGCAGGTCCGCATCCTTCTCAAGTGCCTTGCCCAGAATGCTTTCCATCGCCAAAGGCAGGCGGGCGTTCAACTCCCGCACGGGTACAGGTACAGAGTGCAAAATTCCATCGAAAATGACGGCTGCGGTTGGCCCGGGGAATGGCACTGACCCTGTAGCCATCTCGTAAAGCACCACACCGAGTGAGAAGAGATCCGATCGTGCATCCAACTCCGCGCCCCGCGCTTGTTCCGGTGACATGTAAGCGACGGTCCCCACGGAACTCCCGGGGTTCGTCAGTTGTTCTCCGTAAGCCATTTGCGTCACTGCATTCGTGGATGTCGCGTTTACCGATTCGACTGCCTGTAGGACCACCGGTGCCAGCTTCGCCAACCCGAAATCAAGAATTTTGGCCTGCGCCCGGTCCACGAGAAAGATATTCGCGGGTTTTATGTCGCGGTGCACGATGCCCTTCGAGTGCGCAGCATCAAGCCCACTGGCGATCTGAATACCAATTTCCAGGAGCTCGGATACTTCGATGGGCTTCCCGCTAATGCGGTGCTTGAGAGTTTGGCCCTCTAGCAACTCCATGGCGATGAATGGCCTGCCTTCGAATTCGCCAGTATCGTAGATCGTGCAAATGTTCGGATGATTGAGTGATGACGCCGCGCGTGCCTCGCGCCGGAATCGTTCTGTGGCTTGAGGATCATGTGAAATGTCCGGGGGAAGGAATTTCAGCGCAACATTGCGGCCGAGGCGCGTGTCTTTGGCTTTGTAGACCACGCCCATGCCTCCTCCGCCCAGTTTTTCCAGCACTTCGTAGTGGGAAATCGTGCGGCCAGTAATAGACGAATTATCCGTCATCAGCACTGGAGTGTATCCCAGCACTTAACTGCAGGCAAACGCTCGACATGCGACTAGGTACGCCGCTAAGTCCCGCTAAGGCGTGCTGTCGAACAAATGATTTTGCACATCAAAAAGCCTCGCGCGCGCTAAATCCACCACACCTGACTCCCGCGACGTGCTCTTCTCCCCGCTTTTCTGTAAAATCTGCATTCACCTTAAGGAGACTCACCTAACTAATGTCCACGAAAATTACTCGAGTCCACGCGCGCCAGGTCATTGATTCACGCGGCAATCCTACCGTTGAAGCCGATGTAACGCTTACTTCTGGCGCTGTTGGCCGTGCCGCGGTGCCGTCCGGGGCTTCCACGGGAGAACACGAAGCGCTGGAGTTGCGCGATGGCGACAAATCGCGCTATCTCGGCAAAGGCGTTCTCAAAGCCGTCGCCAACGCCAACGCGGACATCGCCAAAGCCACCGCTGGAATGGATGCCGCCGACCAGCGCGCCCTCGATCACAAAATGATTTCACTCGATGGCACGCCGACGAAATCGCGCTTGGGAGCCAACGCCATTCTCGCCGTCTCCATGGCCGCCGCGCGCGCCGCCGCCATCGCTCTCAAACAGCCGCTCTACAAATATCTTTCGCGCTATTCCACCGATACCTCCGCGAATCTCCTCCCCGTACCCATGATGAATATTTTGAATGGCGGCGCGCACGCCGACAGCTCCGTGGACTTCCAGGAATTCATGGTCATGCCCGTCGGCGCACCCAGTTTTTCAGAAGCCCTGCGCTGGGGCGTGGAAATTTTCCACGCGCTCAAAGCCGCCCTCAAAAAGCGCGGCTACTCCACCGCCGTCGGCGATGAAGGTGGTTTCGCGCCCAGCTGCAAATCCAATGAAGAGGCCATTCAGATCGTCCTCGAAGCCATCACCGCCGCCGGATATAAACCGGGCGAGCAGGTGCGTATCGCGCTCGATCCCGCCTCCAGCGAGTTCTACGACAAAGCCGCCGGCAACTATGTATTCAAAAAGTCGGATAAATCCGTACATTCCAGCAGCGAAATGGCCGCCTACTGGACGAATTGGGTGGAAAAATATCCCATCGTCTCCATCGAAGACGGCATGGCCGAAGACGATTGGGACGGATGGAAAGAATTGACGCAAAGCGTGGGCGTTAAAAACAGCGGGAAGAAATCCATTCAACTCGTCGGCGACGATCTCTTCGTCACCAACACCGAAAGACTCGGCCGCGGAATTACCGAAGGTGTCGCCAACGCCATCCTCATCAAGCTGAATCAAATTGGCAGCGTCACCGAAACCATTGACGCCATCGAACTGGCCCGCAAAGCCGGATACAACGCCATCATTTCCCATCGCTCCGGCGAAACCGAAGACACCTTCATCTCCGACCTCGCGGTAGCCACCGCCGCCGGCCAGATCAAAACCGGCTCCGCCAGCCGCACCGACCGCATCGCCAAATACAATCAGCTGCTGCGCATCGAAGAAGAGTTGGGCACCGCCGCCCGCTTCCCAAGCGCTTCGCTCTTCCGCTAGCGCGGTGGCCGTTTCTTTCAGCGTGAGCCCTGCTTGGAAGGCTCGTCTGTGTGGTTTCTTCTTTGCCGTTTCTTTTCGTGGGCTCGTTTTTGTGGTCTCGTCACTGGGTTCTTTAGAAGGCGGATGTACTTCGGCTAGGAGTCGGGGAGCGGAGGGCAGCCGGGGAATTCGGAGAGGGCAGTGTTGCCGATGTACTGAAGGTCGGCGATGCCGATTTTGCTGGTGTAGAAAGCGTCGCAGGTAAGGCTGCGCACGAAGGCGAAGAAAACGACGCCCTGGCTGAGGGTGGGATCGGCCTTGGCATTTTTGCGGAAGGCGATGAGATCGAGGACGGATTTTCTTTGCTCCGGAGTGCAGGCCAGGTAGGGGCCTGTGTAGCGGTCGGCGCAAAAACCATCGAGCCAGTAGAGGCCGCCGCCGAGTTTGAGCTGGTAGGCTTCGTTTTCGCTGGTGAGCAAATCGATGAATTCGGGCGCGCCGGCTTCGATGGCGCCGCCGGATTTTGCGTCCTTGGGAATAATGGTTTCGCAAAGCGCCGTGAGCGTTTCGTACTGGTGAGGAGTGAAATATTTCGGCGTATATTTGCCGGCGGCGGCTTTATCTTTTCGCACGGCCTGATGCGCGTACTCCGCGGCCTGCGCGGGGATAACCTGCAACACGGAGCCGCCGGCGGCAGTGATGGCCAGCGTTTTCAGAATGTCGCGCCTGCTGATGCCCACGCTCATGGCTAGATATTCCCTTTCTTGGCTTCGTCGAGAAGGAATTCGGAGGCGCGCCAGGAAAGCGCCAGGATGGTCAAAGTGGGGTTCTTGTCGGGATTGGTGACGAGGGACGCGCCGTCGGTGACAAAGAGATTTTTGACGTCGTGGGCCTGGCAGTAGCCGTTGAGCACGGAAGTTTTGGGATCGGCGCCCATGCGAGCGGTGCCAACTTCGTGGATGATCTTGCCGCCTTCGAGAATTCCGAAAGGATACTGGCCGTCGATGGAAGTTTTGGTGTGATAGACGCCGCCCATGGTTTCGATGATGGAGCGGAAAGTCTGCTGCATGTCCTGGGCCTGGCGCAGTTCGTAATCGGACCATTTAAAATGAAAACGCAGCACGGGAATGCCCCACTGGTCCACAACGCCCGGATCGATTTCGCAGTAGGTGTGGGGATTGGGAATCATTTCGCCGCGCCCGGCGAAGCCGACGGTGGTGCCGTAGAGCTGGCGGGCGCGAGCTTTTAGAGTGGCACCGTAACCTTCCTCATCATGACAAAGCTCATCGAACATGCCGACGCCGGGCATGTCGCGGCCTCCGTACATTTCAATGTGATAGCCGCGCGGGAAATCATTTTTGCGATCAAATTTCCACCAAGGCATGTAGAGGTGCATGCCACCGACGCCATCGTGATTGTGAGGGGGCATTTTTTCGAGCGCAGGAATATGGCCCCAGCCGTCGCTGCCGACGGAGTCGGTCAGATATTTGCCGACGGTGCCGGAAGAATTGGCGAGGCCATCGGGGAAAGCAGTGGAGCGCGAATTCAGAAGCAAGCGCCCGGATTCGCAGGCGCTGGCGGCGAGCACGACAGCGCGGGCGTTGACGCGCTGCTCGGTGCGGGTGGCTTTATCGACGTAAGAGACGCCTTCGGCTTTGCCGTCTTTGCCAACAATCACGGCGCGGGCCATGGCTCCGGTAGTCAGAGTAAGGCGGCCGGTTTTCATGGCCGGGGGGAGCAGCACCTGGCTGGAACTAAAATTGGAGCCGGTGATGCAGCCGCGGCCGCACTGGCCGCAGTAGTGGCAAGGAGCACGACCGTTGATGGAGCGAGTGAGAACGGCGAGCCGAGCAGGAATGCAAATAATGTTGAGCTTGTCGCACGCTTTTTTTATGAGCAGCTCGGTGCAGCGTGGCTTAGGCGGAGGAAGGAACACGCCGTCTGGAGCGCTGGAGACATTTTCTTTAGTGCCAAAAACGCCGATGTAGGATTCAACCTTGTCGTAATAGGGGGCGATGTCCTGATAGGTGATGGGCCAGTCATCGCCCAAGCCGTCGCGGGTGCCGGACGTGAAATCTATGGGAGCGAAACGGAGCGCGATGCGGCCCCAGTGGTTGGTACGGCCGCCGACAATGCGAGAGCGAAACCACTGGAAGTTGGCGCCCGGCGCGGAAGTGTAAGGCTCTCCGTCAATGTTCCAGGCCCCGTTGGGCGCGAGAAATTCGCTGAAATTGTCGGAGGCGCGCCCGCCGACGCCGGCACCGCGATGGGCCAATTCATAGGGCCACATCAGCATTTTGAAATCTTTTTCGGGATTTATGTTGGGGCCGGCTTCGAGCAGAACGACGTTCAATCCGCCTTCGGTGAGAATCTTGGCGGCCATACCGCCGCCAGCGCCGGAGCCTACGATACAGACATCGTACTTTTTTGGGGAACGAAGAACTTGAGACATCCGCGAGATTATCTCCTGGGCTTGCCGCTACAGTTCGCCTTTTTTCATTTGCGCAACGGCGAAATCGCAGGCTCGAGCGGTCAGAGCCATGTAGGTAAGAGAAGGATTGACGCAAGCAGAGGAGACCATGCACGCGCCGTCGGTGACAAACAGATTTTTGGCGTCGTGGGCTTGATTGTGCTCGTTGAGCACGGAAGTTTTGGGATCCTTGCCCATGCGCGCGGTGCCCATTTCGTGAATGGTGAGACCGGGAGCATTATTTTCGACGAAAGGATGAATGTCGCGGGCGCCGGCGGCGGTTAGCATTTCAGAAGCCTGGATAGCCATGTCCTGGAGGAGAGCCTTTTCATTTTCGCCAAAAGCGCAATGAATTTTTAACGTGGGTATGCCCCAGGCGTCCTTTTCATCTTTATTAATTTCCACGAAATTATCGCGATTGGGCAGGCACTCGCCAAAACCGTAGAACGAGAAATGCCACGCGCCGGGTTTGCGAAGAGCGTTTTTCAAATCAGCGCCGAAGCCGGTGGAATTGACGCCACGGCCCCAACCTTCACGGTAAGCTCCGCCCTGATAGCCGTAACCACGGAGGAAGGGTTCTTTGGTTTTTATGTTGCGGAAACGCGGGACATAGATTCCGTTGGGGCGATTGCCAAATTCTTCTTTGTCTTCGTGGCCGGGGATGATGCCTTCCGCTCCGCCGCCCATGGGGTGATCCATGACGTTACGGCCCAATTCCCCGCTGGTATTGGCGAGACCGTTGGGAAACTCCGGAGTTGCGGAGTTGAGGAGGATGCGCGCGGATTCAAGCGCCGAGGCGTTGAGGAAAATGACGCGGCTGTGAAATTCGAGCGCTTGCTTGCTTTGGCCGTCGATGACGCGAACGCCTGTGACTTTGCGCGTGCCGGGATCAAAAATCAGGCTGTGCACCACGCTGTAAGGGCGGAGAGTCATCTTGCCGGTCTTTCCGGCGGCGGGAAGCGTGGAATTGAGGCTGCTGAAATAAGAGCGCGTAATGCAGCCGCGGTGACAGACTCCGCAGTAGTGGCAAGCGGCGCGGCCGCGATGAACTTTGGTCAAAACGGCGGCGCGGCCGATGGTCATCATGCGGCCGTCGTTGAAATTTTTGGGCAAAGCGTCTTTGACCACGTGCTCGGCGCAGGTCATCTCCATGGGCGGGAGAAATTTTCCGTCAGGAAGCTGCGGCAAGCCTTCCGCCTGGCCACTGATGCCGACAAAATCTTCGACGTAGTCGTACCACGGCGCAATATCTCTATAGCGAATGGGCCAGTCGGCGGAGATGCCGTCGCGAAGATTGGCTTCGAAATCGAGATCGCTGAGACGGTAACTTTGGCGGCCCCACATGATGGATCTGCCGCCGACCTGGCGGCCGCGAATCCAACTGAAAGGCTTGCCAGGGTCGGTGGTGTAGGGATTTTCCAAATCGTTGACGAAAAATTTGCTGGAGTATTCGTCGCAGGCGTAATAACACTCGCGCTGAATTTTTTGCGTCCTGATGCGCTCTTCGCGATAGTCCATGCCGCGGTATTTCAATTCCCAGGCGGGAACGTGCTCCACGTAGTCGGTTTCGGGAACGATGGGGCGTCCGGCTTCGAGAACTAAAACGCTGAGACCTTTTTCGGTGAGCTCTTTGGCGGCCCAACCACCGGTGATTCCCGAGCCGACGACAATGGCGTCATACATTTTTGTTGCGGGAACTTTTATCGCGGGCACGGGGTCTCCTAGGCCTTACTCGAATCGGTTACCGGCGTACATCCGTGATAAGCGCCGGGAATAATTTCCTTGCGAAGTTCCTTGGTGAAGCCAATCTCAGAGGTGTAGTAGCCGTACAGCGTCAGGCGTTTCACTACGCCGAAAAAATTGCCTTCCAGTTGATCGTTGTGACGACGGCGAACATAGGGACGATGGGCCAGATCTTCCCGTTCTATCGCAAAGCGCTGGTCGAGTTCACGGAGCAGGGCGTCCTGTTGCGCGGGAGAAGCGTCAATAAAGTCTTTGGCAAAGATGGCGTTGCTGCGCTTGTCGACGTCGTCGAGGCCCGCGAGGAAACGCTGACGCTCATCATCGTGGGCCCAATCGGTGAGGATCAAATCAATAAATTCGCTGACGCGAACGGCTTTTGCGCCCGGAGTATCGGTTTCGGGAATGATGAGATCGGTCATGGTTACGAGCGTGGCGTTCTGATGAGGATTGAGAGTGCGCAGAGTGTAATTGGATTTCGGCTGCGCGGCTTGAAACATGGCGAGCAGCGGAGAGTCCGCCACGGGCGTAATCGCGCCGGCACTGAGTAATTTGAAAAGTTCACGCCGCTGCATGAGGCCTCCCGATGGTGCTGTGAGCGGATTGATTGGGTTGCGCGCTGCCGAATTTGATGGCCATTTCGCGGGCGGCCTGCAAAGCGGCAACGGTTTCGCCAGAGGACAGAAACTCCATGGCCACATACCCATTAAAGCCCAGTTGGCCCAGCTTGCGAAAGATATTTGGGTAATTAATCTCACCTGTGCCGGGCTCGTGGCGGCCGGGCACATCGGCGACGTGGACGACGCCGATGATGTCGAGATTTTTGTCGAGTTTGGCGAGGAGATTGCCTTCGGCGATCTGGTCGTGGAAGAAATCGTAGAGGAATTGAATGTTGGGAGCCCCGACGGAGCGGACGATATCGAAACCTTCAAGCACCGAGGTGAGAAAGTATTTGGGATTTTCCTGAGGATCAATATTTTCGAGAAGCAGTCCGACTTTTTTTGTGGCGGTAATATCAGCGGCGCGTTTGAGGGCTTCGATACAGGCGTCGTGCATCTGCTGGTGGCTCCGACCGGGAACTTTGTCGCCCGTCAGCAAAATCAACTTGTTGCACTCCAGCTCTTCGAGGACCGGAAGCTTGGCGCGCACTTCCTCGAGGAAGGCGTCGCGCTGCGCGGGATCGCACAAGCTGCGGGAGATGCCGCTGCAGGCGTCTACCGTGAGATTGAGCCGGCGTTTTTGTGCGCGAAATTTTGAGTAATCGTCTTTGCTCCAGTTTTTGTACTCTTCGACGAGCTCCAGAGCGGAGTAACCGGCTTGCGACACTTTCTCGATGCGTTGATCGAAGGGAAGCTTTTCGTAAACGGTCCAAAGCATTACGGAAAGCGAAAAAGGCGGAAGCCCGGCGGCAGGTTGCGGCGCAGCAGCGGAATCCGCCAGCAATAGTGGAGCGAAAGCGGTGGTGATCGCAGAAGCGGCGGCGGCTCCGGCGCAAGCGCCGAAAAATTGCCGGCGGCGCACGCTAAGCCCCCAGCAATTCGTTGCGCACGTTTTTCAAAACGTAGGCGGCTCTTTCGACGCCGACTTCGCCGGCGAGGATGGGGTCTTCGTTTTCGATGCTGAGAATGCCGTCGAAGCCGATGTCCATGTAGGCCTGGATGATCTGCTTCCAGAGCTCGGCACCGTGACCGTAGCCGACGGCGCGGAAAGTTTCCGAAGCCAGCGGAAGGTCCTTGGTTTCGAAAGCGAAATTCAAGACACCGTATTTGTTCACGTTGTCGGGGTAGAAGGCGGTGTCTTTCATATGGGCGTGATAAATAGCGCCCTGCTTGCCGAGGAAATGAATGACTTCCACGGGATTGCAGCCTTGCCAGAACAGATGGCTGAGGTCGCAGTTGGCGCCGATTTCTTCGCCAACGGCCTCGCGGAGTTTGAGGAGTGTGCGGGGATTGTAGACGACGAAATTGGGATGCATTTCGAAGGCGAGCTTGCGGATGCCGTGGTCGCGCGCGAATTTAGCGGCTTCCTTCCAGTAGGGGACAACTTTTTCTTTCCACTGCCAGTCCTGCATTTCGGCGTACTCGGGGGGCCAGCGGTAGGTTATCCAATTCGGCTGGGTGTCGGACGGCGAGCCGCCGGGGCAGCCGGAGAAACCGACGATGACTTTTACGTCGATTTTTTCGGCGAGCAAAACGGTTTTGCGGAAGGTGTCGATATCGCGCGCGGCGTGTTTGGCATCGGGATGGACGGGATTGCCGTGGCAACTGAGGGTGGCGACGCGGATGTTGCGGTCTTCGAATTTTTTCTTCCAGGCTTTGGCTTTGGCAGTGTCGGCGGCGAGCTCATCGAGAGGGCAATGATTGTTGCCGGGGTAGCCGCCGGTGCCGATTTCCATGGCTTCGAGGCCGAGGGCGGAGACTTTGTCGAGCATGGCGTCGAGAGAAAGCTTGTCGTAGACGGCGTCGAAAACGCCGATGGGGATTTTGCGCTTGGGAGAGGCAGCGGGAGTGGCGCGGCTGGCGGCGCTTTCCGCGGATGCGCCGGGGAGAAGTCCGGAGGCGTTTAGCGAGGTATTGGCGGAAGCGGGCACGGCGGCGGCAAGAACGCCGGTGGCGGTGGCGGCGAGAAAACGCCGGCGGTCCATGCCGGAATCCACACTTGGAATTTTCATGATCGGTAGTCTCCGAAATGAAAAATTAATGCAGTTGATGCAATCGATACAAACTTTGCAAGTAAATGCGAACGCGGCGAAAATTATACCCTCAGGTGGGCTGGCACAGGCACTGAAATCGTGATGAAAGTCTACGGGTTTGGGCGAACGTGAAGGAGATTGCAGCGGTGTGGACAGGCGCGATTATTCGATGATGGCGGGCTTTAACTCGGAGAGAGAAGGGATGGAGACGGGGATTGTGAGTACGCGTTCGGGGACAGGGCGCTTCGTTTGAATGGCCTGGAGTAGCATTTCAATGGCCTGGCCGGCGTTGGGCGGAACAAAAATGGTAGCGGTGAGAAGGCCGCTTTTTACCCACGCCTGGCCGGTCTTTGGCAAGCCGTCGCAACCGGTGTATGGGAGTTTCAGCCAGCGCTCTTTTTCCGACTCGTTGGTTAATTCTTCGAAGGCTTTGCGGGCGCCGACGGCCATGGAGTCGTCCTGAGCGCCAACGAGGTCAATGGGGGCGCGCTGGGAAGTAACGAGCTTGAGCCAGGAGCGCACCGAGCGCGTGGAGCTTTCTTCGGTCCACTGAGCTTTGAGCAAAGTTATCTGGATATTGGCGGGCTTGGTTTCGCGCATGCCGAGCGTGCGCTCTTTAGCGGCGGAATTTTCAGAAGGACCCTGGATATAAAGGATGGAGCCGCCGTGCGGAAGGAGAGCGGCGAACTGGCGGCCCTGGATGCGGCCTATTTCGGTGTGGTCGGAGGTCAGGCCGAAGACCGGGGCAGTGGCGGATTTGCGAAGGTCGGAAATGTAGCTGGCGTCGCGGTTTAAAACGGCCCATCCAATGCCCGCGCTGACGGCGGCTTGCGCCACTTGCGGGAGAGCGGTGCCGCCGACCGGTTCGAACACAATGGCGCTGGGGCGGGCGGCTTCGGCGGACTGGATGGCTTTCAGAACCTGGGTGCTTTGGTTGATGGCGTCGTTGTCGGCGAAGACGATTTGAACTTCGACGCCAAGTTTTTTGGCAGCCTGCTCGGCGGACTGCGCCTGCTCAATCTGGTAGTCGTTATCGCTCGTGGTGAGCGAGACTAGAAAGCGTGGTTTAGCCATGGTGTTTACGAGAGCCGCTCGATCAAGCGGGATTTCTGAATCGGTGGGCGAGATTCAAATACCGGCTTGAAACCAGCATAAGTCCACGTGGGTGGCACACGCAATGCATGCGGGGGCGATTGTTCCAAACTGGCATTACTGGGCGCGGCATCACTTGGCGGGCCATCATTTTATTGCTGGGCGGGTCATTTCCATGGCCCAGATGGCGGCGGGGCGCATGTACATGGAAGCGCGATAGTTGCCGGTGATGTCCCAGGCCTCGGGAGTGCGGAACCAGTAGCCTTTGGTTTCGTAGGCAGTGTGGTAGATGCCCCAGGCGGTCTTGAAGGCTTCGTCTTTCAAGCCGTCGCTGAGCATGAAGGCGGCGAGGCCGAAGGTGGTGCCGGTCCAGACTTCCTGGACCTGCTCATTGGTCTTGACGAGCGAACCGTCGGGGGCGATGCCGTTGACGGCGCCCATGGAGCCGCCGGCAAATTTGAGGACGTTGAAATTGTAGATTTTTTTGAGGGCGCTGAGCTGCATGTCGCGCGGGATGACGTCTCCGAGGCCGGTCATGTTGGCGTACCACTGGCCAGCGAGCTGGTCGGCCTGGATATTATCGCGATATTCGCTGGCGGTGTCGTAGCGGAAATATTCGCCGTTCCAGAGTTTTTTGATGTAGCTGGCCTGGCTTTTGGCGAAGAGCGCGTGATATTCGGTGGCTTTAGCGGAGTCGCCGAGTTGCGTGGCGATTTCTTCGGCGGAGCGCAGCGCGGCGAGCCAGAGGCTGCCGGAGTAGGCGCTTTCGCCGCGCACGATCCATTCGTCGTAGGTCTGATCGGGGTAGCCTTCGTTTTCGGGGACGCCGTCGCCGTCGTGGTCATATTTGCGAAGATAATTCAGAGCTTCCTGAACGGCGGGCCAAGTGGTGCGGAGAAAATCTTTGTCCTTGGAGCCGGTGAGGACGAAGTCGCGATAAATCATCAGAACAAATTTCGGATTCAGATCTTTCCAGCCGTTGGTGTCCTGCCAACTGAATTGGTTTATCTGCACGAAGGGATCTTCGTTGGGGACGCCAAGGTCATGAGGGACCGCGCCTTTGGCTTTGCGGATGCGGTAGGCGGGCTGCTGCGAATGGATGGACTTCCATATCCAAACCATTTTTTCGTTGTATTCGTGCGGGACGGTGTCGGCGAAGGCGCGCATAACGCCCTTTTCAATTTCGGGCCAAAACTTTATGAGCGGCATGGAGCCGTAGAAACGCACGTCGAGAGTTTCGAAATAGGGATAGTCGTAGCACTCCATGAAAGAAAAAACTGGCGCAGCTTTGGAGTCGGAACCAACCTGGCGGCCCCAGAATCCGCCAAGATCGGCCAGCGCGTAAAGTTCGTTGAAAAGCATGCCGCGATACCAGAGCGGCTTGGATTCGTCGTTGATGTAGGGAGCTTGCCAGGCGTCAATGGCTTCGCTCCACTTCGCGGCGTTTTTGAGGCCGTCGCGGGCCATGGCCCAGGAGTTAAGTCCAGTGGCGCTGTAGAAATCGGTGTAGCGCTTGTTCCATTTGCGGCCGGCGCCGAACTCCACGATGGGAAGATCCCACGAGATAACCATGGGGACGACGCGTTTTTCTCCGGGTTCGAGAGTGAAGCGCACGGCGATGGCGGCAGCGAGGGGTTCGTCGCTGCTGGTCCAGTGATCGTCACTGTTGGAAAGCTGGCCCTCTTTGCTGAAGGGCGTCCATACGGCTTTGCCATCGCTGTTGGGATCGAAAGTGGTTTGATAGCTGACTTCGACTCCCTGTGTTTCGAGAGCGGCGATGGTAAGTTGGCCGTCCCAGGCTTCAGTGACGGGACCGATACGGTTGCGATCGAAGACGACACCCTTCACGGTGCCGGCGGAGCCAAGAGATTCGTTGGCGGCGCGATTAAAATTTCCGGCGTTGATGGCGCCATCCAGATTGCGCGTGGTGGTGCGCAGCCAGCCGAGCATGTTTTCCCAGGAAAGCAAAACGGAAACGGTGACACGTTTTTTAGTGGGATTTTCGGCGTGCCAGCGATAGACGGCGACGGGGTAGCTGGTTTCCTTGTAGTTGTCCGGGAGAATCGGAGAGAACTGTTCGACGTAGACGTGAGCGGGAAATTTTTCCCAGCGGTAATCGAACCACGCTTTGGGATAGAGAGCGGCGTAATCTCCGGCGCCTACGGGGTAGTCCCACTTCCAGGAGCTTAGCGCCGGGCCTTTGGGATGATCGGCGGTAAGAACCTGAGCCACGCCATTCTGATCTCCTTCTGATTTTTGAAACATCGCAAACTGGTTGGCGGGTACGGATTGATATTTGTGGACGCCGCCCTGCAGGTGCCAGCGCGCGAAGTCTCCGCGATAGGTGCGAGAAAAAGTTCCGGCACCGAAACCGCCTACGGGCGCGCCCTGCCAGAAACCATCGTCAATATGACCGGCGTCAAGCGTGTGCTTTTTCGTTCCAGGATTTTCGAGCGGCGCGCCGATAGGGCGTTTCCGGGCAGCCTTGGGAATGTCATCATTGCAGCGAGCGAAGGGCGAAAAAATGAAGAGAAAAGCAGGCACAAAACCGCGAAGCAGCCTCGACTTGAACACCGATCCCCCTTGAGAAACTGGCGGCAACGTGGTTGCACCGGCGGCCGCTTGCATCGGCTGAAGTACGAAAATTATGCTATAAAATCGATATTCTGAGCAAGGCGGGAATACCGCGAATGATAATGAGCTACCATGGCGCAGCGGTGAATTCGTTGGTGGATGAGGAGCGGAAATGAAAATTCTCGGGCAGAGTTTCCGGCAGCGCGTGTGGCAAGGGATCGCGGTTGCGGGAGTGATGCTGGCGGCACAGGGTGCGACGCCTGGGGCGCGTGCGCAAACTTCGCCGGTAATTGTGGAGGTGGATGCCGCGGCTACGGGCCATAACTTCCCGCACTACTGGGAAAAAATGTTTGGCTCGGGACGCGCGATACTTTCCTTGCGCGAAAACTACCGTCACGACTTGCGGGAGACGAAACGCATCACCGATTTTGAATACGTCCGCTTCCACGCGATTTTCCACGACGAAGTAGGCTTCTACGACGAAGACAAAGATGGCACACCGCAATACAACTTTTCGTATGTGGACCAGATTTACGACGGGCTGCTGGAGAACAAGGTGCGGCCGTTCATTGAATTGAGTTTTATGCCGAAGAAAATGACTTCGGATCCGAATGCGGTGCACGCGTTCTGGTACAAGCAGAACGTGGCGCCGCCGAAGGATTGGAACAAGTGGGAGCAGTTGATCGAGAAGTTTACGCGGCACCTGGTGGAGCGCTACGGGATCGAGGAGGTGGCGCAGTGGTATTTCGAAGTTTGGAATGAGCCGAATATTGATTTCTGGGTGGGTAATCCAAAGGATACGACGTATTTCGAGTTATACGACCATGCCGCGGCGGCGGTGAAGCGCGTGAACGCGCGGCTGCGAGTGGGGGGGCCTTCCACGGCGCAGGCGGCCTGGGCGGATAAGTTCCTGGCGCACTGCAAAGAAAAAAATGTGCCAGTGGATTTTGTGTCCACGCACGTTTATGGAAATGACAAGGCCGAAGATGTGTTCGGCACGCACGAGGATATTAAACGTAATCAAATGGTGTGCCGGGCGGTGAAAAAGGTACACGAACAGATTGCGGCGTCGCCTTATCCGGGAATGCCGCTGATCTGGTCGGAGTACAACGCGGCTTACGACAACAATCCAGTGGTGACGGACGCGGCATACATGGGGCCGTTCCTTGCGAATACCATTCGGGAATGCGACGGACTGACGACCATGATGAGTTACTGGTCGTTGTCGGACGTGTTCGAAGAGCAAGGCGTGGTGAAGAAACCGTTTTATGGCGGATTCGGGCTGCTGGCGGCAGGCAGCATTCCCAAGGCGGCGTTTAATGATTTTGCGTTGCTGCACCGGTTAGGGGAAACCCGGCTGGACGTGAAATCAGACAACGTGCTGGTGACGCGCCGGAAAGATGGGTCGCTGGCGATTGCGGTATGGAATTTGTTTTTGCCGGAAGAAACGGGCACGGCGAAAACGGTTACGTTGAAGTTTTCGGGAATGAAGATGGGGAAAACGGCGCGACTGACGGTTGTGGATCGCGAGCACGGTTCGCCGGTCCCTGCTTACGAGAAAATGGGCAGTCCAGAGTTCCCTTCACGGGAGCAGATCGTAGAGTTGCGGAAGGCTGCGGAGTTGCCGGCGGCGGAAAAAGTAGCCATCAAGAATGGAGAGATCACGCTGACCCTGCATCCGCACTCGCTGGCGCTGATTGAAGTGGCGAAGTGACGTTTTGTTGCTCCCTGAACGATAGATACGAGTTTCGAACGTTTTAGGTAAGTTTGGCGACGCTTCACGTTACGAACTGCTATTGACGATCCGATCCGCGAATAGCATTCTCGACGGTGTATGTCATGTTCCTGTCTGTGGCCATTACGTGGACGCGTGTCACGCCCCCTGTTGGATCGGTGATATCCACATCATCGACCAGGTGGCGGATGCTGTACGACTTTGATTTGCTCGACGGTCCCCATCCGGCTGTATTTGTTTTCCATTATCGTACCGGACGAGGAGTCTTCGAGCCGAACTACGCGATTTGCGGAATCATAGGAATATTTGATCGTCGTACCCTGGGAATAAGCCACACTTGCCAGTCGGCCATCGGCATCGTAGGCGTATTCCGCGACGTTTCTCGCGCTATCTCTTGCTTCGATCATCCGCCCTTTGCGATATGCAAATTTGATCCAGCCCCCACTTGCAGAGTCGACCTTCGAGAGGTCACCGTTGCGCTCGCGGGTCAACCGTATCTCGTGCCCTTCCTTATCGAATATTCCAACAAGTGATCCCTGTTGAGGGCGCGTCGAGTTATACGCTTCTGGAGATATAAAAGTCGTGCCATTCTCAAGACTCAAATCCCATCCCCAGCCGTTCCAGTTGATCCGCGAACCCGCAAAAATCTCATCCGAGGACTTGGCTTCATAAACCGCGTCTGCATAACCCGTACCGGTTGAGATCCTTTCATAATGGACACGTTCGAGATCAGGCAAGGTCCAATCCAGAAAGGTGTAAGGGAAGCGACTTCCGGTTAAAAACGGATCATACACATGAGGAACATAAACCTTGAAGCGTTTGGCCCAATCGCCGAGTGGGATGACCGCCCGCGTAAAAGCGAGAGGCATCACATCATCATGAACGTAGAGGTCTGTCTTGATATGAGTAAAGCCACCCAAAAGAGCTATCTCGAACAGATCCAGGTTTCTGCCGTCCGGTACCAAACGCAAACAATCGTCTACTGAGCCTGACGCGACGGGTTGATTCGTCGCGCCCTTCGGGACAATAAACAAGCAGGGTGGCGATCCCCGTTGTCTTTTTCCGTCAGCGATCGCCCGCTGGAAAGGTTGGAGCTTTTGCCTGACTTGCCATTTCTGATAGTCGCTCGGCTCATGAAAGG
>JALYLI010000065.1 GCA_030774335.1 Acidobacteriota bacterium
TTGCCGATGCTGGCGGCGCTTGGTCCCTACACGGAGAAGGGGATTGAGATTCGCGATGCCAAGGAATTACGTGTGAAAGAGAGCGACCGCATTGCCGCGCTGGTGGAAAACTTGAAACGGATGGGCGCGCAAGTAGAAGAGCGGCCGGATGGATTGAAAGTGGAAGGACGGGGCGCTGGGAGATTGAACGGCGCGGAGATTGATCCTAAGGGGGATCACCGGATCGCCATGGCGTTTGCGGTGGCGGGATTGGCTGCGGAGGGGGAGACGGTGATTCGCGGAGCGGAGTGCGCGGGGGTTTCGTACCCTACTTTTTTTGAGGATTTGAGAAGGGTGGCGGATCGGTAGAGAATTGATATTAGTTTTCTTCAGGCTCGGGGGTTACGACGGAGGCGTTTGGGCTCGGTACTTTTGGAACTTTGGGCGTGTGCGGAGGCGAAGGGAAATTGTCGCTGCTGGTTTTGCGAAGAGAGATGCTGCCGTAACTGGTCTTGAGCGTGATTTTCGTGGCGCGGCCGCTGCCGTATTTGCCCTGGAGGTGATTGTCGCCGGAACCGGTGGTGGTTTTGGCCAGAGTGGCGGCGGAAAAATCAGAATCCATATCGCAGGAATGGCAATCCGCGTTGATTTCGAAGCTGGATGAGCCGGGCAAGCTCAGGGAGATAGTCGCGTTTGCATTGGTGATTTCAATGTCGTCTTTGGGCGGCGAAGAAAATCGCAGTTCGATGCTGCCGTCGCGATTATCAATTTTGGTTTTACCGCCCACGTTTTCGACATTTACGTCGTAGCGATTGGTGCGCAACTGCAAATTCCCGGGCGCATCGGTAATTTCCAGATTGCCGGAGCCGAGTTCGAGATGGCCACCAAGCTGGCTGAGAGTTAAATCGCTGCGCTGTGAAATGTAACGCACGCCTTTGGCCACTTTATCGGCGCGGATAGGACCGTAAAATTCACCGTCCACGGTGAGGCCACCGGTGGCGCTGGTGACGTCCACTTCGCCGCCTTTGCCGGAAAGCTTGATGTCGCCCTTGGTATCGGAGACTTTCACGTCGCCGTGGCGCATGTCAATGCTGACATCGCCGGCGGTGTCGCGGACCTCCACATCGCCACTCTGATTGTTGACATTGACGGGTCCGATGATGTCGGAGACCACGATGTCACCTTTATCCGAAGTGCGCACGGCGAGTTGGGCTTTTCTCGGAACGACAATTTCCATGTCGAAGGCTAGGCGCGAATCGCCGGTGTTGGAGCCGCTGGGGCGCACGTCGTAGCCATCGCCGTTTTGCACAATTTCCATGGAAGCGTGATCAGAAAGTTTCGCGGCCTCTTCTTCATTCCAGGCGCGCACACTCTTTTTTCCGGAAACGCGAATTTCGGGAGTCTCGGAAGCGCGCACGGTAATGTCTCCGCGGGTGCCGCGCACGATGATGCGCGCATTCACTGGAACCGTCTTGGGCGAAACTTCTAGATCGTAGTCGTAAGAATTTCTGCCGAAGTCACCGAATTCGAAGTGCGTGCCGGGGAATTTCTCTTTGACGGCGTCCACGCCGATGACGATGGCGATGAGCGCCAGTAGGCCGATCACAAGGAAAATTTCGCCGGCGGTGATACGCGCGGCGCCAGGCTCGGTAGAGCGGATGGCGGTGCGCTCGTAGAGCTTGATAACGCCCCAGAAAATAATGATCAGTGGCCACCAGTGGCGAAACACCTGGGCGAATTCAAAGCCGCGATAATTGTGGAGCAGCAGAAGCGCGCCGAGGGTGATGAGCACGACGCCGCTGAAAATCCCGCTGCTGCGTGGGCGAATGGACATGGAGGCTTATTGCCCCTGTCTCGGGTAAGACTCCGGCGGAGGTTGTGGCGGCATAGGAGCTACGGGCATCGCACCGGGCGGCGGAGCTACCGGTACGCCGGAAGAAATGTGGCCGTCCATGGGGGACAGCGCAGAGGCGAGACTGATGACGCCAATCACCACGAGAATGATGGGCCACATCTGACCGAAGGAAAAACCGCTGCGGGTCTGCTCCAGAAGAAAAAGCACGCCGACGGTGATGATTACGGCCGGTCCCATCAAGCTGCGAATCGTGCAGCGGCGGCAATTACAACGGATTCGATCACTCATCTGCGTTGACCTCTACGAAATTTTCCAGATAAAAGTTTTCTTCGAACTTTAAAGAAATTTCGCGCTGCGTTCTACGAGCGGCGCCCCAACCGGTTGCGAAACATCAATACGCCGACGCCAATCAGGATCAGGGGCCAGAAACGCTCTATCTTATAAAACGGAAACCACGAGAAATTGTTCAGAAGAAAAAGAATGCCGAGGCCGATCAGAATTATCGGGCCGATGGGACGATCCTTGCTCCACGTTTCGAGCGGATCAACGCTGGCTTCGCCAAGCTGTTTGGCTTTGGCGGTGCGCATGGCGTCGAAGGCCATATAGAAAATAAATCCGGCGAGCAAAAGTCCAAGCGCGGTGTCCGCGCCGGCGCCGAGATCGCTGCTGAGTCCCACAATCATGGCGGCGAAAACCACGATATGAATCAGCGCCTTGTTGTATTCACCGTTGTAAACGGCGCCCAAGCCCGGAAATAATCCGAGGATAAATGCCACGGCAGGGCTTGCTCCCGTGCGAGGTCGGAGAGGAACTGGAGGAATTGGCCCCGCAACCGGCGGCGGCACAGAACCGTAAGGTGCGGGGCCTGTCCCATAAGGCGCCGCAGCGGTCGGCGGCGCTGGAATGCCTACGGCGCCAGCCAGACAATCTTCACAATAGAAAACGTCACGAATCGGCCGCGCGCAAACGGAACACAACGCTTTGCCGCAGTTGCGGCAGTAACCGATGGCGTCCACATCTTGATGGACGGCACACTTCATCGCATTCTCCTCTCGAACAAAAAGGGGAAGCCGGCTGCAAACATCGGCGAATTTCTGCCGACGCCATCGGCACGGTTCTGCTGTTTCGGGGAAGAAGGATTGGTGCCGTCGGTGCGGCCAGGGTCTCCGTTAGGAGGCTGCTGATGGTTGCGGTCCTGCGCGGGAAGTTGCTGCTCGTCCTGACTGAGGCGCGACTGGATTTCGTAGACGACGCGGAGGTCGCTGACGAATTTGGTTCCGCGCGCGTACACGAGATGGGTCTGGCGATCGAGATTGCGATACACGGTTGCAGGTTTCAGGTCGGCGAGACGCGGCTTGCGCCAGGAGAAGCCGGAACTGGTAACGATAATCAGAAAAGTAGCGGCGACGGTGGCAAATCCGTAACCCACGCGAGGATCCGCGAGAGCCTGCAGCCATGCCAGCGCGGCGCGCCAACCGGTCGCCGTTTCGCGCGGTCCCAGAGTGCTATCGAGGATGGCGTAAATCAGGCGCGGAGGCGGTTCTACTTCATCCATGCCGTGGAGATCGGTGAGCAAATGCGAAACACTGGCCAGCAGCGGAGCACATTGCGGGCAATCGGAAACGTGCGCGTCAAAGGCCAGCTGCTCTTCGGGCTGCAACAAGCCTTCGAGATAGTCGGTCAGGAGCGCTTCGGTTTGTTCGTGGGTCCAGTTCATCGGGGTCATGATGGGCGCACTCCCATCTGCTGCAAAATACGTGCAAGTTCGATACGTCCGCGATTGATGCGGGATTTTACAGTGCCTTCCGGTACCGCCAGAGTACGCTGAATTTCGCCATATTCAAGCTGTTGAAGGTCGCGGAGGATGACCGCTTCGCGAAGCTCCGGCGAAAGCTTGGTCAGCGCGGACTGGATCTGGGAGCTGAGCTCGCCGAGGAGCGCGAGTTCATCGGGGCGGCGCGCGGAAGAGGCCTTGTTTTCGACCACAGGCATGGCGTCATCGAGCGAGTCGGTCACGCGGTCCCTCTTGGTGCGCCGGTAATGGTCAATTAGCAGGTTGCGAGTCACGCTAGTCATCCAGGTTGCGAAGCCACCGTAAGCCGAACGGTAGCTGCCCAAAGTCTTGTAAACACGGAGGAAAACATCCTGTGAGAGGTCCTCGGCTTCCGCTGAATTGCCGGTAAACCTATAACAGATGTTATAGATGCGGCGCGTGTGGCGACGCACAAGTTCCTCCCAGGCCGACCCGTCGCCCTGGAGGCATTGCTGGACCAGTTGGGCATCCTGCTCCAACGTATCATCAGCCTCAAAATCCCGCTACGGTGCAAGGGTGACCGCTTTCCGCCAACCGCCAAAGCAGCCATCTCGGCCTGCCATTAGTGGAACGTAAACTACAGGTAAAATGTTCCCTACTCCAGCCCGGCGGGGGGACCGGCACTACAGCGGTTATGACCTACGGAGCGAGCAACTGTAATGGGGGCATAGTACCGGGGAGCGCGGCCGGATACAAGCAAAGCGAGGTGGGATTTGGTAGTAGGTCAAATTGATCGGGCACTAGCATGCGCCAGCAGCGATTGACGGTATAGAATCCTCATTAGTGGACGTCCTTAAGGTCAGAAAGACCAGTCGATACGTAGAGCTACGAGACCCATCGCTGCGACAGGATTGACATTTTGATCGAACAGAAGATTAATGAATTCTTTGGCGATGCCGAGTCTACCGGCTTTGGAACGGGCTGGTGGAGTGGAATATTGTCGGTTTTTTTTGGGTTTCTTTCCTTCGGTGCAGTTCTGTGCCTACATTTTCCTCAACTGCTGAGCTCTCCTGAACTGCGTGCGCATTATCCAATGCACACCATGCGCGTCTTGATCCAGTGCCTCATCGTGGGGGCGATTTTATTCGGAATTATTTCCTCGATCAGGCGCAAGAAAAAGGTCTTGGCATTGACGGGAATGTTGCTGGCCCTCGCGGCAACGGCGTTGGGCGGATCAAGTGTACAGATTAACGAAACTTCGAGGGGCGGTCTGGCAATCGGCCTGGACTGGTTTTTGCTCGATCTGTTTTTGATGGCGCTCATCTACGTGCCGCTCGAACGAGTCTGGCCGCAGTATCCAAAACAGGGAACATTCCGCAAGGAGTGGACGTTGGACGTGGTTTATTTCATGTCCACGCATCTCCCTCTGCAAATTTTGTCTTTTCTGGTTTTATTGCCGGCTACGCAAGCCACCAGGTATCTGGGTGTTCCGGTTCTTCAACAAGCTATCGCCCGCATACCGTGGCTTTTGCAATTTTTCCTGGCCGTGGTGGTTGCCGACGTTGCTGAATATTTCATTCATCTGGCTTTGCACAAAGTGCCCTTTTTATGGCGCTTTCATGCCGTACACCATTCTTCCAAGGCGCTTGACTGGATCGCCGGATCACGCTCGCACTTTGTGGACGACACGCTGGTGCGCGGATTTATCCTTGTTCCAATGATGCTGGGATTTTCGCAATCGATCATTCTGGCGTATTTGATTTTTGTGACCCTGCACGCTACCTGGACGCATTGCAATTTCGGTCCCAACGCCAAATGGCTGGAAAAGTTTCTGGTCATGCCCAGGTATCATCACTGGCACCATACGTCGCAAAAAGAGGCCATAGACAGGAACTTCGCGATTCATTTTCCGTGGATTGATAAAATATTCGGCACTTACTACTTCCCTGAGGAATGGCCGGAAAATTACGGCTTGGCCGGCGAAGAAATTTCGCCCAGCTTTCTTGGGCAAACGATCGAACCATTCATAAGAAAGAAAAAAACACCTTAAAAACCCAGCGCGTCTAGTGGAACATCCTTGGGTATTTCCCGGCCGCTTCTTGTGGCTTTCACCAGGCCCAAATATTTCATCACTTTGACGGTTATAAATCCAAAGTCGTATTCGGATTTGTCGTGGCTTAGCCGCAAAAGGCCCTCGTAGTGATGATGATTATTCTGAAGGCAGGCACTGAAGGTGGCCGTTACCGGCAGCCACTCGCCAATATTCATGGCGTTGTCGTCATCGTGATACCGGCGGTATCCAAATGTCCGTGTGTGGGTCCAATAGTTCTGAATCATATTTACCCACAGTGAAAAAATGCGAATTCCAAACCACATCACCAGCGCAAACTTAAGACCTCCAACTATTTTCCAGAGAAGATAAAAACTAAACGCCTGTGCCAAGATTGCAAAAACGGGATTCGCAAGGACCCGGAAGGTCCGGGACTTTAAAATGTTGTCGCCAGCCAGATTGGCATTGCACTGATACGGCATTAAACAGAGATACAGAGTTCGCCAAAAACCATCCTCTGAAAGTTTGTTGGGATCCCCGGGATGGTCAGCATGTTTATGGTGCAATCGATGGCGATTCACCCAGGCGATCGGATCTACATAGATTCCGAAGATGTTATTCACGACCGCAACGGTTTTCATGAACCATTCTTTGTAGTCGAGGGAGCGATGAGCGATTCCCAAATGAAGAAGATCGGCCAAATACAATCCGCCAAAAAACCAACAAAAGACAAAATAAGCTCCGCCGATGAACATTCCCATCCAAGGTCCTAAATGAACCGGGGCGGAATACATGCAAGCCAGCAGGTAGGCAAAAATAATCGAATAGCCGGAGATGTTGTAGATTTTCATCATGACTCCTGTGAATTTATTGTCGGTTATTCAAACAGAAATCGGACGTTCTTTCAAATAGCGTCTTAAAGTAGATAAAGGTCCGCGGCCCGCAGTTCTTCGTCTGCCAGAGTATTTTGCGCTGGCGACGGACTCATGGCCTGCTTAACGCTGCTCTGATCGGAGACTGGCCCTGCAGTAGCGATTTAGGCGCCGGCATCCATAATTTGCCGGGAGCCGTCGAATCTGGAAGTAGCGTGACTAACGCCTTTCGCGGAGCAGGCAAGCACGGGAATCGAACCCACGTCGGGAGGCAAGATGAGACTGGCCTGGAAGATTACAGCGCAAATTTTTAGTTTCGCGGCGACGATGCTGACACTGGCAGGGATTTCACAGCCCATGGGAGAACACTGTATTTACTGCTTCGATTCGTCTTTTTCGTTAAGCGTTGGCATTTGTGTCGCGGCGCGTGCCAAAGTCACTCATGCTGGATGAGGGCTTGTGGGCTGAAGTGAAGGTTGGCGGCGAACATATTCAGTTGTTCGCGGAACAAAGCGCGCAAGGCGTGCAGACGTCTGTCTACAACGTCAACGCCAAGAATTGGATTTCGCCATCCGAAACCGTTGAAAGCCTGGAACAGGGAAAAGAAATCGCGATGGCGCGAGCCGAGGCTTACCTGAGGCAAGCCGCCAGCCTGGAACTGCCGCGGTTGGAATGGAAAAAGTCCCGCTCGGTTTAGTTCAATCGCGCTCGATGTGGGAGCGCTCAGCGCGCGGCTTCACTTCCGACAGGCTGGCAATTTGTTCTGTTCTATAGACCGTGTCGTTCAGCTCCAGGTTTTTTCCGTCTTTCCACATCGCCCGAAGTGAGTCTTCCGTCACTTCGTCGGGCTTCTCGATAGTCACTGACTTCCCATCTTTGAATGTGACCTTGAAATATTTCACCCGCACACTCCCTGAGGAATCCTCGACCTGTCGTGTCGCGGAACCAGACCGAGGGGAAGTGAACAACCGACAAGGAAATCTCGGATCGGTGGATGGCACGGTTTCGCCGACTATCCATGGCACGACTATTGAGGGACGACCGACTCTGGGACGAAAAAGAGCAACGCCGTCCAAGAGCGGTTTAGCATACAACGTGGGAGGTGTTTATGGGCCGGTTATTCGGCATTTAAACCGAGCACGCAGTCGTGGACCACAATTTCTGGCGGCCGGCCCTTTGCGATCCGGCAGCAGCGAAGTGGGTGCTCTCCGATTGGAGTGTATGATTGCGGGTCAAGTGTTGGTGTCCGCTTTCGCGACAGTCGGGAGCTGAAAACGGACATGGGCGGCGAACAATTAGCGGCCTAAGTGATTACAATGTGCGGCTTAGCATTGGCCCGTGCGTTGCTATGGTCTAATCAACGGCTGGTCTATTCACTGGAGGAACTCATGTCCTTCCTCAACGATTTGAAGGTTGCGCTGCGCTCCTTTGACCGCACCAAGGGGCTGGCCATTACCGTGGTGCTGACGCTGGCGCTGGGCATCGGCGCCAACGCGGCGATTTTTACGCTGGTTCGCGGCGTGCTGCTGCGGCCGCTGGTCAATCGTGACGAAAATCGCCTCATTTACATCCGGCAGAACGCTCTCGGGATGGGCGAAGAGAATGCGGCGTTCTCCGTGCCGGAGCTGCAGGACTTGCGCGCCAGTGTGAAGAGTGTCGCGGAGTTTGGGGACTTCTCGACCATGGGCTTCACCATGGTGGGACTGGGCGAGCCGCGCGTGGTTCGCGGCGGCGTGGTCGGCGGGAACTATTTCGAGGTGATGGGCCTGCACCCGGTGCTCGGGCGGCTGCTGGATGCCCACGATGACGGCCCCAACGCGGCTGGTGCGGTGGTGCTCACTTACCGCTTCTGGAATACGGTACTGAAGAAGGATCCGTCGGTTATCGGCAAGACGGTGCGGCTGGAAAGTTTGGGTGCGCGCACCGGAACGATTGTGGGCGTGCTGGAGCCGTCGGTACCGTATCCCGGCGAAACGGAAATCATGGCCAATGTGGTGACCAGTCCGCATCACCTGTCCGCGACGATGGTGACCGGGCGCGTGCACCGTATGACGGAGCTTTTTGGGCGGCTTGCTCCGGGCGCGACGCTGGAGCAGGCGCGCGCGGAACTTACCGCGGTGCACTCCACGATGGTGAAGGATCATCCCGAGGCGTATTCGCCGAACGCGAAATTCGGGATTGAAACGCGATTGTTGCGCGACCAGATTACTTCGCGCGCGCGAACCATCCTGCTGGTGTTGCTGGCGGCGTCGGCGCTGGTATTCATCATCGCGTGTTCGAATGTGGCGAACCTGATTCTGGCGCGCAGCGTTCGGCGAGAAGGGGAACTGGCGGTGCGTTCCGCGCTGGGTGCTTCCAGTGCGGCGCTGCGCCGTACGTTGCTGGCGGAAAGCTTGCTGCTTTGCGGCGCCGGGGCGTTGCTCGGAGTGTTCATCGCGCGGCCCATGGTGAGCGTGCTGGCCAGCTACGCTTCACGATATTCCGTGCGCGCGCTGGACCTGACCGTTGATTCGACGATGTTGTGGGTGGGCGCCGGGCTGGCGCTGATCGCCGCGGTGCTGCTGGCGTTTGTGCCGCGGTTGCCGTCCGCTGACACTTCGAACGGCATCGGAGTTTCGAACACCAGGGTGGGGATGAGCGGCAGCACCAACCGGCGGCTGCGGATATTTGCCATCACGCAGATTGCCGCGTCTTTCCTGTTGCTGGCAGGCGCAAGCGTGCTGGTGAAGACGCTCATCACGCTGCAACTGGCGCAGAGCGGCCTCGACACGGATCACGTCCTGGCGTTCGACATGCCAGTAATGTCCTATGGCAAGACGCCCGAGCAGATTGGCGCCTTTTATCGCGAAGTGATCCGGCGCATTTCGGAGCTGCCTGGCGTGGATAAGGTGGCCGTCGGCACGGTTGTGCCGTGGCGCGATGCGGGCAGTTTCGGCCCGGGATTGCAGTTCACCACGGAAGGGCGCACGCATGGCCCCGAAGAAGAGGATCCACGCGCGCATTTCCGCGCTATCTCACCGGGATTTTTTGCGTCACTAGGCGTGCCGATCATTGCGGGGCGTGATTTCAACGACGCGGACCGGAAGTCCGGCGAACAAGTGGTGATCATCAGCCAAAGCGTGGCGCAGCGCATGTTTCCCAACCAGGAAGCCGTAAACCGCCACCTGCAGTGGACAGATCCGGTGATCAAATTTATTCCGGGCTTCAGCGATGAGCAGCGGCGCATCATTGGCGTTACCGCCGACCTGGACGACGAGCACGTGATACCCGGGCCGCAGCTGACTATCTATCATCCGTTCGAACAACTGCTGTTTGGCGGGCGCATGTTCGTACACACCAGCGCGAGTCCGTACGGGCTGGTGGCGCCGATTACGCGGATGGTACACGACATGTCCACGGACCAGCCGGTGGAGCACGCCGCAACGCTGACCGATGTACGCGCGGAAGTGTTGTCATCGGACCGGCTGAACTCCATCGTGTTCGGCGGATTTGCGTTGGTGGCGCTGGCCATTGCGGTTGTGGGAGTCGCCGGCGTGCTGGCGTTTTCGGTGAGCGCGCGTACGCGTGAGTTTGGCATTCGCCTGGCGATCGGCTCGCAGCCCCGGAGTTTGCTGAAAGGCGTGATCGGGCAAGGCGTGCTTATGGCCGGGCTCGGCATTGTTGCCGGCGCGGGTTTTGGCTACGCAATCACGCGGCTGGCGAGCAGATATTTTCACGACCTGCAAATGCCCAGCGCGCTGCCAGTGGTGATTTCAGCAGTTGTGCTGCTGATTGCCGCGATTGTCGCTTCGGCGCTGCCGGCCGTACGCGCCGCGCGGATTGACGTGATGCAGGCGCTGCGCACGGACTAAGCCGACACGATTCTTCACGCATCAATCTCCGTATTCGAAAGCAGACAGACCCCGAAGTGCTGTGATTAAGTTCGCAGCTCAGAAATGTCCCCCAAAGGCGAACCGGGATAACTTTCTACACTCATCGCGTCGGCTGGGCCTGAGGAATCATCCGCCGATCTCTGCCGAGAGCGTTCCGCAGAATTCGTGACAAATTATTTCCCCCCTTACTGGGTGAGGAGGCCGTGTTTGGATTTGAGGTCGGCGAGGAGACGCTCGACTTCGGTGTCGCGGTCCAGGCGCGCTAGGCGGTCGCCGACATTTTCGTTGAGGAGTTCGACTTCGGCGCTGGCGATGGCTTCGGTTTGATGGACGCGGTCTTTCAGGCGATCGAAGGTGGCGCTATTGGAGTGATCGCCGATTGCGGATTGGGCGCGGGCGGCTTTGCCCATGGCGATGCTGCGGCGGTGACGCGCGAGAAACAGGTCGCGCTTGGCTTTGGCTTCATCGAGTTTTTGTTCCAGCTTGATCAGCGCGTTTTTCAGCGTTTCGACCTGTAATTTCTGGTCGTCTACCTGCTCGCGGTAACTGAGCGCGAGTTTTTGCGAAGTCTGGTAGCGGTCGAGCGCTCCGCGGGCGAGATCATCCTGCTGTTTTTCCACCGCGAGTTCGGCTTTGCGCATCCAGTCCCTCCCGCCTTCTTCATTTTCACGAAGCTTTTTTTCGAGCATGTGCTGGTCGGCGATGGACACGGCGACCTGCGTTTTCACTTGAAGGTATTGATTGTCCATATCGAGGATGACCTGCTTGATCAACTTCTCCGGATCTTCGGCGCGGTCGATCATGTCGTTCAGATTGGCGCGGATTAAGGTGCTGACACGTTCCAAGAGTCCCATGGCGATTCTCCTTTGCTGTCAAAACTAAATTCCCAACTACCAAACTCCGTGAAGATGTTTTCCCGCGCCGACGATTGGCAAATAAAGCCTTCCGGTGAATGGCGCGAAATTCACCGGAAGGGAAGTGGCGTTCAACAATTACGGCGTAGCAGGCGGAATGGCCGGCTTCGCGCCTTTGTCGCCGATGACGCGGACTTTGCCGAGCAAATCGGACATCTGCATGCCGGACAGCGCCTCGAACAGCGCTGGCACCTGCGCGGCGATCTTGGTGATGTCGCCAGTCAGCTTGTAGGCGCCGGCGGCATCACCGTTGCCCGTGGAAACGATGGTGACCTTGTCCACTTTGCTGAGTGGCTCGCTAAGCGCGCGCACGACTTCCGGCATACCGGTAATGAGCTTGTCGAGCACCGCAGCCTGGTTGTATTCCTGGAAGGCTTCGGCCTTCACGTTCATGGCCTTGGCTTCCGCTTCGCCTTTCTTGAAAATAATTTCTGCTTCGGCTTCGCCTTGCGCGCGGATGGAAGAAGCGCGCCCCTCGGCTTCGCTGATGAAGCGCTGGCGTTCAGCGTTGGCGATGGTTTCGATGCGCTGCCGCTCGATTTCGGCGGGCTTCAGCACGGTAGCGATGAGCTCGCGTTCGCGGCGCTCGATTTCCGCTTCCTGCACTTTGACCTGCGCTTCGCGCTCAATCTGCTGCACCTTCACGGATTCGGCGATGACGCGCTGCTGCATCACGTTGGTTTCGATTTCGTAGGACTTGTCGGCGGTGGCTTGCGCTTTCTTGGTCATCTCGAGGTACGCGGCCTTTTTGAGGTCGAGGTCGCGATTGGCTTCGGCTTGTTTGGCCATGGACGCTGTTTCAGCGAAGACGCGTTCCTGATCGGCTTGGGCTTTGGCGACGGCGGCGGCGCGCTGAGACTCGGCACGCTTGATGGCGATGTCGCGCTCGGCTTCGGCGGTGGCTACTTCGGCGTCGCGGCGAATGCGCGCGATGTCCGGGCGGCCCATGTTGGTGATGTATTCATTCTTGTCGCGCACTTCCTTGATGGTGAAGCTGATCACTTCAAGACCCATCTTGGCCATGTCGCTGGCGTTGGTGGAGCGCATGCGGTCGGCAACCATTTCCGGCTCCTTGACGATTTGCTCGACAGTGAGCTGGCCGATGATGCCGCGCAGGTGGCCTTCCATCACGAGGCGGATTAGCCCTTCGCGCTGCTCGGGCCGCTTGGTGAGAAATTGTTCGGCGGCGGTGCGAATGGAAACGGGATCGGACTTCACTTTAATTTGCGCGACCGCTTCGACGGTGACGGCCACGCCTTGTTGGGTGTAGAGGCTTTGCTGCGGGGCCACGTCGAAGGACATCAGTTCGAGCGAGAGCTCCCTGCAGGTTTGCACCATGGGCCAGATGATGGTGCCGCTGCCTTTTACGATGCGGGCTTCAGAACCGGTGCCGTAAATGATCAGCGCTTCATGCGGGCCCACTTTGCGATACATTTTTGCCAGCGTGATCATGATCATCAACACCGCCAGCACTGCCAGACCAGCAATCATGGGGATGACCGGGAATCCGAACATGTAAACCTTCCTTTCACTCTTCGGCAGACTGTTGAGTCGGGCGTCAGTCCGCGAAATCCGTAATAACCAATTGCCGAGCGCATTGATGCGCAACGTCAGCTGGTAAATTCTTCCCAGCGATGCACGTAGGCCACGCCGTTTTCGTAGCGCTCAATGACCACTTCCGCGCCTTTTTCTAGCGCCTGGCCGTTGCAGGAGCGCGCGCCGGCACTACGCCGCACACCGTTCTGCATGAAAATAATCTCGCCCGTGCCGTTTTCGCGCACCGGCATGGTTACGGTGCACACCAGGCCTTCGTGGCGATAATCCTCGTCCTTCAAATGCGAGCTTTCTGCGTTCATAAGTTTCACCATGAATTTGAAAACGATCCACGACGCGGTGAGTCCGCCGGCGACCGCGAAGGCGAGTACTGCCACACCGACGAACCGCGAATGCGTGGCGAGGATGTAGCCGATGCCGCCAAACCAGGCGAGGAAGGCCATTGCGCTGGAGGCGTTGAACCAGGAAATGTCAGCGGCGCCGTGTGATGAGGCGGATGCGCCGTCGCCATGGGCATGAACTCCGCCGCCGTGTGAATGGAAACCGCCGTGCGCTCCGTGGCCCGCACCGTCAAATGGCAGGTGCATCTTGAAGGGCAGATGAATGTGCACCGCACCGGCGAGAAACGACAGTACGCTGAGGGAAAATCCCACCAGAAAGCAGATGAGGTAAAAATCAGACCAGAACATAAGACACCCCCGAAAGCGAAACGGTGAAGCTGGGGCCGCCGCGCGACGTGGATTGAAAACATTCACTCGCCGCAGTTACTACCTCAGTGAGTTTCGGGTGGAGGATGAGCGCTGCCCTGATGGGCGTTAGGACGAAGAACCTCGCCGAGGCGATCGGCCAATCCGGGAGTACGCAGAATCTCTGCCAGTAATAGCAGCGCCTGGCGGGAGTCATCGAACTTCGCGATGGACTCGAAGGCGCGATGAAGTTCCTGGTCGGAAGCGAATTGCTCGGCTCCAGCATAGAGCCACGAATCGATCTTGGCGTCGATGGCGCGCAGTTCCGATTGCAGCTCGGGCGTGTAGCCCTCGGGATCGCTGACGAGAAAGCCAGGATAGATGCGGAAGAAGCGGGCCAGCAGTTCGCGCGTGGTATGCGTCAGGTGTGGGCGCGCGCCGCTCTCAAGCTGGGAAAGATATGCCTGGCTCAACTTGCGACCGGTTTCGCGCTTCATGGCCTGCGCCATTTCCTGCTGCGTCATGGGGCGGCCAAGCCCCCGTAGGGAACCTTCTACCGCGCGAAGGGAGCGAATTTTGTCACCGAGAGTCATGCGGAGCAGCCGACTATTGCAATACGCGAATCGTATATCACAATTTGCTATATTGTCAAGAGAATTCGTTAACTCGCGTAAACACCTTCTACATCAGATGGATAGAGTTTCATATGGCGGCCGGTGAGCGGCATAGTCCAGAATTCTTCGCCCGATCAGGGGTCGACGATTTCGATTGAATTTCGCGTTTTCAGGATTAACCTCTAGAGACTCTTATGGCCTCTGAAAAATTATTCTCCGCGCGCGAAGCGGCGCAAATTCTGGGTGTCAGCTATCCGACGCTGAAGCTGTGGATTTACAAGAAAAAGATCCGAACGATTAAAACGGCGGGCGGCCATCACCGGATCCCAGAGAGCCAACTGGATAAGTTTTTGCATCGATCGCGCGAGAACGCCGATGTAGGCTCGCGCCGCACGGGCTTCAGGAAAATCAGTGGCCGCAATCAGTTAATCGGGCGTGTCACGGATATAAAAGTGAGCGGACTGATGGCGCAGGTGAGTTTGTCCATTGGCGGGCAGCACATCACGTCTATTGTGACTGCCGACGCGGTGCGCGAGATGCGCCTCAAAAAAGGCCAAACCATCGCTGCTCTGGTCAAGTCTACGGAAGTAATGCTGCTGCTCGTTTAATTGCAGAGAACCAATCCACGAATATTACGACCTGACGCTGAAGTTCCTTACTTCGCGCCGCCGCCCTTGACGGCAGGAAATGTGAATCCATGCTTGGCGAGCGTTGCGCGAGCCGCGTCGGTTTTGACAAAATCGAGAAAGGCCCGAGCCCCTTGCTTGTTTTTCGCGTTCTTTATCAACACTGCGGCCTGTTCAATCGGGGGGTGCATATTCGCGGGAATATCCCAACGCTTACCATTGCGCATGCCGGGCGAGATCGCCAGCGACAGCGCCACGATGCCGACCTGGGCGTTTCCCGACTGCGCGAACTGCGCGGCCTGAGAAATATTATCGCCAAATACCAACTTGGATTTCCCCTGGTCATAAACTCCGGCTTTCTTCATGGCTGCGATGGCCGCACGTCCATATGGCGCGTGATCCGGATTCGCAATCGCGATCTTTTGCACGCGATCATCCAGCAGCACTTTCCAGCCCAAGCCAAGATCCAAGTTGGAATCCGTCGCCGCCCATAACGCAATGCGCCCGATAGCATACATGTACAGCGATCCTGGTTCGATCAGTCCCGCCGATTCCAACCGGCGCGCGTAATCAATGTCCGCGGAGAAAAACAAATCGAAGGGCGCGCCATTCTGGAGCTGTGAAAAGAAATTTCCGCTCGATCCGTAAGTAACGTTCACTTTGTTTCCCGTTTGTTTTTCGAATTGCGCGGCCACGTCAGCCATCGCAAACTTTAAATCCGCGGCCGCCGCGACGGCAAGCTCTTCAGCGCGCACCGGAATAACAATAAAGAGCAGCGCCAGAACACTAATCAGCAAACTTTGACGACGGTTGATGGCGTTGCTCCTTAACTTCTGGTACTTGCACGACTGCGCAATCGCTTTCAAAAATTAAGTTTTAATGCGAATTGCATAACGCGCGGGTCGCCGGCCGAAGTGATCGAACCGAACGCGGCGCTGCCCACGACGGCGTTAGGAGCGTTCAATGGCGGAGTATTCGTCACATTGAATACTTCCGCGCGAAAATCCAGGCTAAACCGCTCCGTGAAATTGGTGCGTTTGATCAATGCCAGATCGGCGTCCTGATATCCGGGTCCGCGGACTGGATTCCTAGAGCATGAGCCGAGCGTGAACTGCGGCGCAATCGCGAAGGCGTCCACGTTGATAAATTCGGAGGTGCTCCTCTTCGACTGGGACAGCGAAGTATCAGCCACGCAATTCGGGCGTTGCGTGCCGAATCCCGCAAAGGAATTGAAGTTGGTGGCCTGCGTTATCGCGATGGGAATGCCGGATTGAATGGAAACAATGCCCGCGACTTGCCAGCCATTCGTAAATTTGCCGAGCACTCCAGAAGTGTGCAGCGCGTGACCGGCGCCGATGGGCAAATCGTAGGTCCAGCTCACAGCGGTGACATTGGGAACGTCACCATTAGATGGATCGCGGTCCAGCCTGCGATTGAAACCGTCGGCCACCGGGTAGTTCGCCACCGGGCCGGTAAAAATGGAGGAATCAAATACCGAGGAAGCGTCATCTATCAGTTTCGAACGTGTGTAGCTGACGAGAAATGTCAGACCGAAAGAAAACCGCTTTTCAAGTTTGGCTTGCAGCGCGTGGTAATTGGAATTTCCAATATTGTTGCGAAAAAACGTGACGTTGGTGAACCGTGGAAAAGGTTTCAACAATTGCGCTTGCGTAATGGTCGGCTGGCCGAGCGAAGAAGACGCGGGGATCTCGCCGTAGAAAGGATTGGGAACTTTCTTCAAGAGCGCGCTGCCCACGGCCAGCTGTTGCTGCGTCAATTGGTTGATATTCGCGTCGGGATCGCCAAGGTGCGTGGCTTTGGATCCGACATAAGCGATTTGCAGCGATAGGTTCCGGGTTATTTCACGCTGAACCGCGAGATTCCATTGCTGCACGTAACCCGAGCCGAGATTGCGATCCACGGTAAAAACGCCCTGGCCCAGTCCGGCGTCGGGCGCGGGGGCGATGGGCTGAACGTTCGGTCCATTGGCGAGAACAAACGCGGGGGTGACATTGTCGAGCGTGCTTTGCGAAACGGTTTGCACGAAGGGGAACTGCGGATTGGTGAAAGGAGTGGTGATTCCGGCCTGGTCGAAAAAGGTCAGGCCATAACCGGAGCGCACCACGGTTCTTTGCGTGAGTAAATACGAAACTCCGATACGCGGACCCAAATTCTTCCAATGCAATTTGCGGGCGGAACGCGAAAATCCGTCCTGACCCAGATACTGAAGCTGCTGGGTCTCGAGATTGAACACCGAGCCCTGGTTGTTGGCTTCGGTGGAAGGAAAATTCAGCGTGTAGCGCCCGCCGAGGTTTAAAGAAAGACGGCGAGTGACTCGCCAGTCATCCTGAACGAACCATTCCTGAAACCACGCGCGGGGCTGAAGAACTTTTTGTTGCAGGTCGATGGAGAATTGCTGAACCTGGCCCAACAGGAAGCTCGCGAGCGATGATCCGGTGCCGGTAACACCCGGCGCGTTGGTGAAAAGGGTGCTGAAAGTGAACGAACCAGTGGGCGACGGAGGCTGGATTACATCGAGGCGCGAAATTCGATTATCAATCCCGAATTTTATCGAATGCCGGGAGCGCAGAAACGAAACAGTGTCGGCAATTTCGGTTACGTCGGTGCGAAAAAAAGAATCAGTGTTGGCTGGAGGGCCCAATTGCTGGAAACCGGCAATCAAGAAAGTGGGCATTTCGTTGTTGAACGCGCCGTTGGTGGGAATTCCAGGAATGCCGATGGCGTCGGAAGCGGATGAAGAGAGCAGCAAATCCTCGCGTCCGATGTGGCGGCGTGTGTATCCTCCGCGTACCTCGTTGATGAGCGCGGGCGAGAAAACATGAACATAGCTGGTCGCGATGGCTTGCGCCAACGTGTCCTGCGGCCCCAGAGCCGCACCGTTGGGGACCACGCCACTGCCGTCGGGCAAGGGAGTTACCGGTCGAGTGAAATCCTTGGCGTAGGAGTAGCGGCCAAAAACCTGATCGCGTGATGAAAAACGATGGTCGACGCGCACATCGAACTGGTCCTGGCTGTCGGGTTCATTGCCCGAACGGCGGAAATTATTGGCGATTGCCGAAGAGGTGGGCTGCGGATAAATGTTCAGGAGTGAAGCTGCTGCGGAGTTGAAAGTGTTCGTCGGAATGATATTTCCGGCATATGCCAGATGATCGCTAGGGCGGAAAACCATATTTTGTTTGGCCTGGATGGTGTTGCCGTTGGTGTCGGTGACGAGTATCGGAGTATTGGCAGTTCCATTCGTGGACGGATCGGTGGTCACCACATCGCTGGAATTCTTAAATAGAGCTTTACCGAGAATTGCAGAAAAATCACCACTGCGTTCGGGAACGGTGGGCACGGTGGAAGTGACCACGCGGCCGAGCACCTGCCTTGTGCCCTGATAATCGACGAAGAAGAAGGTTTTGTCGCGGATGATCGGGCCGCCAACGACGAATCCGAATTGGTTGCGGCGAAACTTGGGCTTGCCGGGATTGGTGGCGGTGGCGGGCGCGAATACATTGCGCGCGTTCAGCTTTTCGTTGCGTAAAAATTCGAAAACCGTGCCGTGAAAGTCGTTGCTCCCGGACTTAGTGGTCAGATTCACGACACCGCCGTTGAAGCGGCCAAATTCCGCCGGCGCATCATTGGTCTGCACGTTGAACTCGCGGATGGCGTCAATGATGGGAAAAAACGCGACCTGGCCAGGCTCCGGCTGCAACACGGAAATGCCATCGTAGAGATATTCGTTGGTGCGCGGACGACTGCCGCTCAGCCGTGGCAACGCCGAACCTGGAGGGAGCGCGATCCCGGGCGCCAGAGCCACCAGGTTTATAAACGTCCGGCCGTTGAGCGGAAGACTTGGAATCGTTCTCGAATCGATCACTTGTCCGAGGGTGGCGGAATCTGTTCGCAGCAGAGGGGCGTCGGCATTTACCGTTACATTTTCCGAAGGACTCCCGATTGAGAGAGAGACATCGGCGCGAATTCTTTCGCCGGTGGTGACGGTAACGCCCTCCTGCATAAAACGCTTGAAGCCGGTGGCTTCGACAGCCAGGTTGTAGACGCCCGGCTTCTGGCTCGAAAATGCGTAGACGCCACCCGTACCGGTGATGGACTCATAATTTTCATTGGTGGATGCTTCGGTCAAAAAGACGCGGGCTTCGGCAATTGTCGCGCCGGAGGGATCGCGCACTTCGCCCGTCAACTCGCCGCTACCGGTTTGGGCAAAAGTTGCACGCGGCCACGCCAAGACGAGAGCAAGGAGAAAAACAAATACTAAGAATCGGGGAGGACGCAGGTCAGAGTTACGAAGCCCAGTGCCTACGACCGGCAAAACAATCGAATGCATGATTGCATCACCCCACAAGGAAAGTCCGGCCTTTGCACTGCGCTGATCTCTCCGCCGGACGGTAGCGGAGCGTGAGCAATCGATTCAATACGTTTTTAGTCGTTATGTCAAACCGACTCTATGCGAGTAACTGGAGGAGTACTCAGCGGAGACTTCGTGGATAGTCAGGGGCGAACCTGGCGGCACCGCCGGCCATCGCGGCAGCGGGCCAGGTAAATTAGCAGGGCTTGTTTTGCTACAGAGAATACGTGGAGACCAATAAACTATACAAAATAGCTCGCTACTTTGCTTCCTGTACAAAAGCCAGGTTGATGGGCTGTATGGGAATGGACTTGAAAGACTTGCCGGCGAGCAGTTCCTGCTGATCCTCCGCGCTTTTCTCCCAGGTGGCGAAACTGACGCTTAGCGAAACCATCGCCGACCGAATGGTGCGCGCAATTGTAATGGCGTCCTGAATGCTGCCGATGGCCCCTATGCCGGTGAAGCCGCCCATGGCCATGTCCACACTGGCGTTGGCTATGTCATAACCCATTTTAAACTTCTCGCCACCGCTCATGCCTTCGGTTCCGAGCTTGGAATCTTCCAGCCCGGGATAGCGGACAAACAATCGCGTGTAATTATTTGCGAAACGCCGCGCCTGCGGGC
>JALYLI010000066.1 GCA_030774335.1 Acidobacteriota bacterium
CGCCCGGTAGTGGTCCCTTGCGTGCCGTCGAAAAGTGTGGGATTTCCGCCGCTCATGACAAATTTTCCGTCGGCGGCGGTGTACTCCGCGCGCTCGGCGGTGGCTTTCCGCGACTGCTCTTCGACGATAACGCCGCCGGTGCCGACTGCGCGGCTGATTTGTTGAGCGCCGCCCGTGGCCTTCGACGGTTTTTGGGGCGCAGCCGTAGGCTTCGCCCGAGTGAAATATAAATCCAGCAAACCACTGCGCATGCGCTGGGCTTCGGATTGCACTACCACGTTGCCTTCCAGGTGCGCGCGATCTTCCAGGTCTTCGTAGGCCAGCGATTTTGCGGCGAGATGCCAGAGATTGGTCTTTTTCGGCGGCTTGGAGCTTACCGGCACTGTGCCTGGTTCGCGCTGGGCCGCTTGAGGAAATACGGCGCGAACATTGCCGCTGGCATTCAGCTGTCTCGTTTTCTGCAGCAACTCGATGGTGTCGGCTTCTAGAACGGAGTCGCCTTGCCACAGCCGCGCGTGGCCACTGTATAAAGCGCGGCCAGTTTTGGAGTTGCCCTGCATTTTTTCGGCCGCAATGGTTGCAGGCGCGCCCGAAAACTGCGGCGTGGCGTTTTTCCCTGGAAATGTCGAGGTACGCACACCGCCGTCGGCACTGACGTCGCCCGTGGCCTGCTGAAAATTTATTTTTTCGGCGCGTGTCTCGGTGGAGGCATCACGCACGAAGGCATGACCGGTCAGGGTCATGGATTGGGCGGCGCGCACCGTTATGGCATGGTCAGCCTGGCCGCTGCGATCCCCGTCTTTGAGACGTACGTCGCCATCAAGCTCGATCTGCGTCCAACCGGAGCCGGCAGCTAATTGCACCTCGCCGCGCTTGGCGGTGGAAATTTGTGGCCGGCCGCCCGGTAATGCGCGCTCGGCCTGAACGTTTCCGGTGGCCGACAACTGCGACGCCGCGCCAGCCGCGAAGTTGAGGATAAATTTATCGGCTTGCAGCCTGGTGCGCGCGGCGCCGGCCTTTCCATCACTCTTTCCGTCACCCTGGGCGTCCATCCATTGAATGGTACCCGCGGCCAGGGTCTCGGCGCGCTTAGGCTGGCTGGAGCGATCGCCTTTGGCTTCGGTAAAATCCATGCGCAGTTTGCCGGTTTCCAGCAGGCACGCTTGGCCATTTTTGGCGGATGTTTTCATCACTACATGGCCGTCCATATTTATTTGTTTCGGCTGACTGATTTCCGGCCACAGCAAGACCGAAGAATTCGCGGCGGTAAATTCATCTTCTTCCACACTTGATTTTCGTGAGCCATCCACGCTCCCTGTGGCGTCTAGTTTTTTGAGCCAGCCACTGGGATCGAACCACGCGGTTATAACATTCGCGCTCAGCGTCATTGCTCCGGTTGCCGCCAACGAAGCGGCGTGCGGCTTTTTTCCTTGTGCTCCCGCGGTGGCCAGAAGTTTCTGCGCGCGATAATCCTCATCCAGGTTCATGGTGATTTCGCCGGCATCCAGTTGTGCGGTTGGCGTCTCGGCGTGCGCAGGCCCGAAGAGGCGCAATAACCGGGTGTCGCGGTTGAAGTCGAGGCTCGATCCGGTGACGTGTACCTCCTGGCCGGGCGCACCTTTCGGGCCGCCCGTCTGCCGCAGGGACATTTTCACGTCGCGCAATAATTGCAGCGTTCCCAGCTGCGAGTTGTATTCCACGCCTGTGGCCACGCCGGTGCCTTCGGGAAATGTGAAGGTGACGCGCTCGTCGGTGCGCGCCACGCCACTGGCCTGATCAAACTTCACATTGTGAGTTTCCACGTGCGCGGTGGGCTGCGGAGTTCCGCCATCGGATTGATGCGCGGCCGGCTCCGCGGCGGCCGCGCTTTGCAAATCGATTTGCACCGTGCCGCTGCACACGATGGAACCATGTGCTTTCGAATACTGGCAACTGCGTGTGCGTATAGTGTCGTGGCGCTCACTGTGCGGTCCGAAGATGGTGATTTTTACTTCTTCCAGCAGGCTGGCATCCTGATCGCGGTATTCGGTGGACTTCGACGCATCGACAGTAAAAACTTTGCGGTCTCCCTCGACTTTGGAAAAAGTGAGGCCCTTGGATTCACGCTCTACGTTGTTGGCCGGAGCCGGGGGCGCTTTACGTTTTTGAATGCGCGCGACCAGGCCGTGCTGCACGTATACGCCAACTGTGATCACTGCCAGCAACAGCGCCAGCACCGCGGACCAGCGCGCATAACGCGCGGCTTCGCTACGTTTCATGACTTCAAGTTAAACAAACTTTTCGGGGTGTGTATAGATTCTGGAGGTTCGAAGTTAGAGGTTCGAAAATGGAACAACGAGCGCCAGGAAAATCGCGGCCTATTCGGCGGCTTTGGCGTCCCGGGTACCTTGGGGGTCTATCGGATTCGCAACCGTGTCCGCAAGGATTCCCATGTTGGCCGCCGCCACGCTGTCACGGTTGGTGTTTTTCACCAGGTACATGGCTTCGTCGGCAAGGTGCAGCAATCCTTCTTTGGTTTTCGAATCCAACGGGTAGGAAGCCACGCCCAGGCTGGGCGTAACGTGAATATTCAATCCTTCACTGGACAGCCACACCGTTTCGCGGACGAGTTTGTGCAGGCGTCGCGCCACATTAAGGGCGTTTTCTTTCGACGTTTGCGGCAGCAGCAGCACAAATTCGTCGCCGCCGTAGCGAAACGCAAAATCGATCAAACGGCAACGATTTTTCAGGGCGTTACCAATCTCCGCCAACAGGCGCGAGCCCACCAGGTGCCCGTGCGTGTCGTTGACCTGCTTGAAGTGATCAAGGTCGATGAACACCAGCGAAAATTCGTAGTTGTAGCGCTGCGAGCGGTAAATCTCGGTGTCCAGAATGAAGCCCATGTGCCGCGCGTTGTAGAGCGTGGTGCAATCGTCGGTGATGGTCAGCTCGTGAATGCGCTTAACGTGCCGCGCGTTTTCCAACGCGATGGCGGCGAAGTCCGACAAGGCTTCCAGTAATTTCAAATCGCGAGGATCGAAGCCCTCGGGACCCACGCAATTGATCAGCTCGATCACGCCCAGGCAAGTGTCGCGAAATTTTACGGGTACGGCGACGATCGACTGCGTTTCGGTTTTGGTTTTCTCGTCAATCTTGTCGAAAAATCGCCTGTCTTTCGCGGTATCGGGCACCACCACGGTTTCGCCGTGTTGCGCTACCCAACCGGCGATGCCCTGGCCAATCTTGATGCGCACATCTTTCAGCGCCGGCGAAGCTTTGCCCACCGCCAACTCGAAATATAATTCCTGTTTGGCCTCGTCCAGCAGCAACAGCGACCAGTTTTCCGGGCGCAGAAACTCGTCGATCTTCTCCATGATGGTGCGCAGAACCTGATCGAGCTGCAGCGACGACGTCAGCGCCTTCCCCAACTCCTGGAAGACGGCGACTTCCCCGGCTTCGCGCTGTTCGTAAGGAACAGCCACGTTGCGGCGGCGCTCAATGGCCGGAAACTGCTTTACATCCTCCACGCGTGTTGGACCCGATTCCATGATTTATCCCCCGCCGGGTAATAAACGCCAGGCGGGCAGAATTGTGCCTGTTTCAAAAGCGGACGCCGAATCATTGCCAGTATAGGCGCGTGGTAAAAAGCCCCGCAACACCCACGTGGTACAGGCGTCGCCATCTTGCCATCGTTGGAATTGCCCGGTGCAGTAGTTCGGACGGAGTGGTCCCGAATTCTACGGTATATGCTAACGGTGCGTTATTTATAGGTATTGTAGTGTGAGTGGGAAAATGGCTTCACGTGTCGAGTTGCGCGAGTCGGCGCAACTCCAACGGCATTAGCATCTTCACCCTCGCAAGTTACGGCCGTGCTCTGCCATAATGCTACGCAACCTCTCGCGTCGGTGCGCCGCCTCGCCGCCACTTTGATATCGTACTAGTGCAGGTTCACTCCGCATGGCTAAAGGCAATTTCGGCGAACGTATGAAGCGCGAGCGCGAGATGCGCGAAGTATCGCTGGCCGAAGTGACCCGAGGAACGCGCATCAGCCAACCATTTCTGGAAGCGCTGGAAAACGAGCAGTGGGACAAGCTTCCCGGCGGTGTTTTCAGCCGTGGCTTTGTGCGTTCCATCGCGCGCTACCTGGGGCTCAACGAAGAAGATTTTCTGTCAGAGTTCGACCTGGCACGCGGCGATCAAACCATGGCCGCGCCGGCGCCATATCGAAATCGGCTGCCCGCGGCTCCCAAGTGGATTCCCGCGCTGGCTCTAACCGCCTTGGTATTTTTGGCCGTGGGAATTTTCTACGGCGCGCGAAACGCGTGGCATCGTTATGCTGCTTACCGCCTTGCGCAGGCTTCGGGAAAGACGGAGCAGCAAGCTTCTGTTCATGCCGGAAATCAAGTTAACGCGCCCGATAGACTCGAGCTTACGGTAACCACCACGGTACCGTCGCACGTGCGCATCATGGCTGACGATTTACTTCAGTTGGACGGGGACATCATGCCCGGAGACACCCACCATTTTTCGGCCGCGCAACAATTTCAGATTAATGCCGCTGATGGCGCGGCTGTGCATCTGGAATTGAACGGCCGGCCCATCACCTCGCGCGCCGCGCTTGGAAACTCTTCGGGAACCTCGGATACAATAGTGCTCGGGTACAAAGATCTGAGGCCCGAGCACGATGGAGCATCCCGGCCCTGAAATTTCTCAAGAGGATAGCAGCCGCGAGCGCAAACTCGCGGTTTGCTCCGGCGCGGGAACCCTGGGCCCGGCCGACCGCGCTGAAATCCTGGTGGTGCTTTCCACCGATCCCGACGAAGTCGTCGCGCAACAGGCTAGTGAGGCGTTGCAGTCGCAACCCATGGAGGCTTTTGTCGAGGCCTTGAAACGCGGCGAGGCCATTCCCGCTCTTTTCCGATATGCCGCGAATCACCTGGTTGGCAAGACGGCCGTGGCAGAGGCGCTGGTGCACAACAGGAACTGTCCTTCCAAATTTATTACCCCGCACGTCCCCTATCTTTCCGCGATGAGCGTGCAGGCGCTGATGGATTCTCTGGATCGTGTCGCGGAATCCGCGCTGCTGGCCGAGGCGCTCTTGCAATCGTCCTCGGCTACAGCGGATAACAAGCGCGTGCTGCACGAGTTGCTGGGGCCGGATATTCCCGTGGATGAAAAGGCGCTAATGGAAGCGTTGCTGGACGTCGAGCCCGACGCCGAGCGGCGCCAGACGCTGCTGCAGCGCCTCTCGAAGATGAGCGTATCAGAGCGTGTGCAATTTGCGATCAAAGGCGGTTCGGAAGCGCGCCGCACGCTCATCCGCGATTCCAACAAAGTCGTGCAACGCGCCGTACTACAGTCACCACGCCTGACCGATCAGGAAGTGGAAGCGTTTGCGTCCATGGCCAGTCTCACGGATGAGATTCTGCGACTGATCGCCAACAATCGTGCGTTCCGGAAAAACTACGCGGTGGTCCGCAACCTCATGAACAATTCCAAGACCCCGCTGGACGTTACTCTGCATATGTTGCCAACCCTGAATGCGATGGACTTGAAAAAGTTGAGCACCAATAAGAATGTTCCCGAAACACTGCGCACCACGGCGGTAAAACTGATTCGCACGCGAGCATTGTCACGTCCCGGATAGTCTTTGGTGGTCGATAAACATTTTCTTAACAGTGGCTACAGCATTCACTGTACGTTAAACCTCTTATAATCATCATCCAACAGCTTGTTCCCTCCGTATGAATAGTGGAGTGCCCGGAAGCGTCCAAGGACGCCTCAATTCTTAATCTCATATGGGGGAATAATGAACGAAACGACCGAAAAGCCTTTGGACGGCATCATCGATCCCGTCAAAGCGGAACAGCAGCTCAATCTGATTCGTTACAAGAGAGCATTTGCACGTAGAAATTTTCTGAAAAACGTAGGCCTGGCTGGCGCGGGTATCGCGGCAGGCGCGGTTATCCAGGGCTGCTCGGACAATTCGAAATCGAATCCCAGCGCGCAGACCATTCCGGAAACGGATGTTTTGAACTTTGCCTTGAATCTGGAATATCTTGAGGCGGAGTTTTACAGCGTGGCAGTTACCGGCGCCACCCTGGATTCTTCCGTGACTGGCGGGACCAGCACGGCAACCGGCGGCGCCCAGGTCACCTTTACCGACCAACGCATTGCTGACATCGCCGCGGAGATTTTGAACGACGAGATGCTGCATGTGAAATTCCTGCGCACCGCTCTGGGCGCCATGGCCGTTGCGGAACCCGCCATCAACCTCGATGCCTTGGGAATCGGTTTCGCCAGCCAGGCGGAATTCTTGACCCTGTCGCGCGCTTTCGAAGACACCGGCGTCAGCGCGTATGCGGGTGCGGCAACGTTGTTGACCGGCAATAATCTGCAGGCTGCGGCGCAGATTCTGGCCACGGAGGCGTATCATGCCGGGAATATTCGCTTGAACGTCGTGCAGCAGGGCATCACTGTTCCGGCCCTCGATGCACAGGACGTCCCTCCCGACGAGACGCATTTCTTCCCGGTGGACGCCAACGCTTTGGCCATCAAGCGCACAACTTCGCAGGTGCTGGCGATTGTATACGCCAATGCCACGGCAGGAACCAGCAGCGGCGGCTTTTTCCCAAGCGGTGTCAACGGCAACATCAAGACCGTTTAATCGCCAGCATTGGGCGGATCCCTTACTGCATGACGGGCGCGGCACAATCGCGCCCGTATACTTTTTTTGTTTTTACCGCGCACGCGCGGCGGCGCTGAGGATTTAATTGAGGCTCCCAACTAATCTTGGAAATCTTTTGTTGTCCGCGTTCCTTTGTATTCTCGCCTGCCCGGCTGTTCGTGCGGGCACACTCAACGTAAACGTGGTGGCCATGTTCCCGAGGAGCACGGCGGAGTTCGCATACGCCGATCTGAAGGAAGCACGAAAGTTTCCTTGGTATGCGCAATTCAAATCGCAGTCTCTGCCGTTGCGCTTTTCCGATCTGGAGCATTTCCTGGCGTCTGTCGGGGTCGACGACAACGTGCAGATCGATGAAGTGGCTTGGGCCTTAGGTTCTGGCGAGGCCGACGCAGGGCCTGACGACAAGAGCGTTCCCGACTCAGGGAAAGTTCTTGGCGTGGCGCTGGGAAATTTCGATCCCGAATCATCCAAAAGCTACCTGAAGGCGCACAAAATTCGCGGCAGCGACTATCGTGGCTACACCTTGTATCCGTGCGCGTCTTGTGATGACTTATCGCTGGTGTTCATAGACTCCAGCACCGTGGCTTTCGGCCCGGCAAGACTGCTGCAACAATTGATCGACGTACGATCGGGCGCGGACGACAGCCTGATCCAAAACGACAAAATTTTCCCGCTAATTTCGCAGATTAATGGGCGCGGCGTTTTTTGGGGCGTGCTGAATCAGGGCGGGACGCGGCAAGCCGTGCGCCAAATGGTGCCGGAGGCCACGCAATTCCCGCAAGCCAGTAAGCTGCTGGGTAAATTGACCGGCCTGGTGATCAGCATTCAGGCGTCGAGCGATCTGGAAGCCCATTTCCAGCTGCTTTCTTCGTCGGCGGATGACGCGGCAACCATCTCGCAGCTGCTGCAGGCGGGCGTTTTGTTGCGACAGTTCGAAGCGAAAAATTCCGATCCCGATCTCGCGTCGCTCCTTGGCTCTGTTCGTATCGTGCCGAACGGTGACGGGTTGGAAGTATCTTTTTCGGTGAGCAACGATCAGCTGATGAGCCTGATTAAGCGAAATACTTTTTCGGCCAGGAAGTAACCCATCGTATTTCCGCGGCTAGCCGTCGCGCAACACCAGGCAGCCGGCGAGCATGTCATGCAGCGCTTGTCGGCGCTCCGTAAGACCCGCCAACGCAAATCCCACACCCAGTGGAATCAGACCCGTGATTATTTTTGCGAAATGTCGCCCGGTCGCGCGTCCAAACGTCACGCGCGCCCCTGCCATGTCCGTTACGCGTAAATTCAAAGCTTTCTTTCCCCGTGTGGCCTGCCACGAAGAACTTTCCAATTTGGCGTGATACAGCCATCCGCCCAGAATTGCGAGAGCCACAATGGTGAATATGCCGAGGAAAAATGTTACGCCTAGTGCTGCGCCTGCGTCTCGCGGGTCCTCGCCCGGACGAATGGAGCCGAGCGCCGCGAAGAGGCCGGTCATGACCGCGAAAGGAATAAACAGCGCCGCGAACGCCACACCCACCACCAGGCCGTCGATCAAGTAGGCGACTACGCGCAGCCAGAATCCGGCGAACTGCAC
>JALYLI010000067.1 GCA_030774335.1 Acidobacteriota bacterium
ACGCCGGTTATTCGCGTGGTGGACGCGATTTCGCTGGAAAGCCGCGCGGGGCGGGAGTTCAGCGAAATGGTGGATAAGTTCGTGGCGTCGAGTTGCCATGACGCGGCGCTGGCGGCGCAATTGCGCGCGCAACTGCTGGTGTGGCGCGACAACGACGCGAAGCTGCAACCCTTGATGCAGCGGTCTTTCCTGGTGAAAGAAATTGCGCTTGTGTCGCAGGATTTATCGGCGGTGGCTGGGGCGGGATTGGCCGCGCTGGATGCCCTGGAGCATGGAGGCAATGCGGATGAAGCATGGAAGGCGCAGCAAATCGCGGTGTTGAAGCAGACACAAACTGCGAAGGTGCAGTTACTGCTGATACCGGCGCCGGCGATTCAGAAATTGGTGGAGGCGGCTGCGGCTGGCGGGAGTTGCGCGGCGGCGAAACAATAAAACCGCGGACTATGAAGCTTGGTTCATCGCAGAGTTCATTTTTCGTGTTTGCGAATTCGATAGACCAGGTAGGCCACTACCGCGATGTTGATCAAGAGGACCAGGATCTTGATCACCGTGAGGTGGTGATAACATTCGTAGATTTCGATGGGAAGCAGTGAGCTGGTGATGATGATGGTCAGCCATTCGGCCCAGCGTTTCGCCTGCCACAGGCCGGTTCCTTCCACCAGAAATAATCCCGCATAAATAAAGCTGCCTAAGCCGACAAGTTTGATTTTGTGCGGAGTAAGATTCGCGGCCTTTTGGAGCGCGCGGTCGACAAACCTGTTGCCGGGATCCAGACGCAGCAGGGCGACCCAATGTTCCAGTGCGCAGGACAGGTCTTTGTGCAGATAATTCAGCACGCCGACGCCGACGGCGATGAGCAGAATGGCCTTTATTAGCTTGAAAGCGGCGATGAGGCGCAGCATCCCGGTGTCGGACTGTTTCATGGGTGGCAATTTTGCGGTGGCGTTTCCCAGACGCTGTAAGCCGGATATTCCTGTTAGTGATTGCTAACTTAAGATGCGCGGTGTGGAACTTGTGCGGCGATGAAAACGGCGGGGCGGTCATCGAAAGTTCAGAGGGAGATTTAGTTTGGTAGCGCTAACGGGAATCGAACCCGTATTTCGGCCTTGAAAGGGCCGCGTGCTAACCGTTGCACCATAGCGCCACAATTGTGTGGAAAGGAAACCCAGTTAGAATAGAAAAAAAAACAAGATTGCACAAGGCGAACGCATGTGTGCCACCGATACTTTACTCTGCGTCGTTAGAGCGATAGGTCACTCGTCCCTCGTAATGAGTCTCAAATCCGAGTTGATTTAATTTCTTAACGGCCTCATGAGAGTTAGTTGGGTCGTTGGGCGCCACGCCCGCAGCCTGCGTGACAAGAGGCCTGACCGGGAGCTCTCTGTTCTCAACTAGTACGGTCCATTTTGGGAGTTGCCGATTCCACTGAAACTCTCTTGCAGCCTGAAGGACCCTCTCCCGCGTCAGCGTTTCAATTGCGTCGCTCGCCATCATTTCTCCTTATTCTACTCAACTTCATCCTCATACTACTACAATTTAGACGGGTTGTCAAGAGCCAGCGAAAGCAATAGGAGTGCTAGGCGGTGACGGTGCGTTGGAGGCGGCGGGAGAGCTTGGCGTGTTCTTCGGTTAGTTCGCGGGGGAGGCGGGGGCCGAATTTGTCGAAGAACTGGCGGGTGTCGGCGAGGTCGGAGTGCCAGTCGTCGGGATTTACGCGCATCAATTCGTCGAGAGCGCCGGGCGCGAGTTGCAAGCCGTCGAGAGTTAAGCCGCTGCGGCCTGGGACGTAGCCGATGGGGGTTTCTTCAGCGGAGCCGCGGCCTTCCACGCGCTCCAGAATCCACTTCAGTACACGCACGTTCTCACCGTAGCCGGGCCACAGGAATTTGCCGTCGGCGCCGCGGCGGAACCAATTCACGTGGAAGATTTTTGGCGGGTGCGGGATTTTCTTGCCCATGTCGAGCCAGTGCTGGAAATAGTCGGCCATGTTGTAGCCGCAGAAGGGCAGCATGGCCATGGGATCGCGGCGGGTGATGCCGACTTCTCCGGTGGCGGCGGCGGTGGTTTCGGAGCCCATTGTGGCTCCGACAAAGGCGCCGTGCTGCCAGTTGAAAGATTCGTAGACGAGCGGGGCCATGCGCGCGCGGCGGCCGCCAAAGATGAAGGCGGAGATGGGTACGCCGTCGGGCGCTTCCCACTGCGGCGAAATGCTGGGCGACTGGCTGGCGGGCACGGTGTAGCGCGAGTTGGGGTGCGCCGCGGGTCCCTTGGAGGTGTCCCAGACATCGCCTTGCCAGGTAATCAGTCCGGAAGGCGGCGGACCGCCGATGCCTTCCCACCAGGGTTCGTCTTCGGCGGTAAGCGCCGTGTTGGTGAAGATGGTGTTACGGCGGAGCGCGTCCATCACGTTGGGATTGGTGGCCTGACCGGTTCCGGGAGCAACGCCGAAGAAGCCAGCTTCCGGGTTGATGGCGTGGAGGTAGCCGTCGGGGCCGATTTTCATCCAGGCGATGTCGTCGCCGACGGTCCACACGCGATAGCCCTGGCTTTGGAGGGCGGAAACCATCATGGCCAGGTTGGTTTTACCGCAGGCGCTGGGGAAGGCCGCGGCCATGTAGGTAACTTTGCCGCCGGGAGCTTCGAGTCCCAGGATGAGCATATGCTCGGCCATCCAGCCCTGATCGCGAGCCATGGTGCTGGCGATGCGCAGGGCGAAACATTTTTTGCCCAGCAGGGCGTTGCCGCCGTAGCCGGAGCCGACGCTCCAGATCAGCTTCTCCTGCGGGAAGTGCACGATGTAGCGGCGCATGGGGTCGAGGTCGCCGAGCGAGTGGAGTCCGGCGACGAAATCGTCTGAGGCGCCCAGGCGGTCCTGGGCCACTTTGCCCATGCGGGACATGATGCGCATGTTGGCCACCACGTACGGGCTATCGGTGACTTCGACGCCAATCTTGCTTAGCGGCGATTCCGCGGGACCCATTATGTAAGGAATGACGAACATGGTGCGGCCGCGCATGGCGCCATTCAGCAGCACGCCGACTTTGTGCTTGGCCCCGTAGGGATCCATCCAGTTATTGGTGGGGCCGACGTCGTCCTTGTGGGGGGCAGAAATGAAGGTCAGATGCTCCGTGCGGGCGACGTCGTTGGGGCTGCTGCGATGCAGATAACAATTGGGATAGGTTTTTTCATTGAGCTTGAAAGAGCAGTCATCGCGGAGCATCTCACCCAGGATTTGCTGGTTTTCGGTTTCCGAGCCGTCGCAATACACGATGCGGTCGGGCCTGGTCAGCTTAGCCGCGTCATCTACCCAATTTTCCAGCGGAGTACTCAAGCAAATTCCCCCTGAAACAAGCGCCCCGGAGGGCCAGGGCCCAAAAATCAGCTAATCCGCGGCAACTGGCCGTGCCTACCCCATCGCGCTGCGGTGGGAATGTAAGCGAGAGGAGTAAGGGCGGCGTGGTGCGACAAAACCAGTTTATGTTAGTAAATGATTCAGGCGCAAGCATGCTGGCTACCCACAGTTTCGTGAACTCCAGCCTTTACTTGTTAGCTATCTCCGGAAAGGAGGGAGGATAGGCACTTGTGTTCGGGGCCAAGCGCCTATCCGTTATGAGGTTTTAGAAGCAAAATAATAATCTGAAGATAGCGAAGAGGCGGAATTCCTTCAATCAGGTGTTTACTGTAAATCCGACATGAGAAAAACGTTATGCAGCACAAGCAAAATGTATGTCATTCGCGCCGCTTGGTGACTATATTAAGCTCACAGGCCTAAGCTGAGTATCCACTGGAAGGAGGAGCGGGGATGCAATTCGGCAAATTTCATGCATGGGGATTTATGGCGCTGGGAGCTTTGTTGATACTCGTGCAGCTGGCGCTGTTTTTTGGTTCCAGCCGCGACGCCAGCACGGCAATAGAAACACCCGCTTCCCACAAGGTAATCACGTTGCCAGGAATTGCTGGCGGTCTAGCTCTGATCGTGGGTGTCGGTTTGTTGGTGTCGAACCGCAAAAAGCCGCAAGAGTAAATCCGCGGTCCAAGTCCGGCCTAACGCTCAGGCCGGGCCGGTGTAATGCTTGCGAATCGTTTCCAGGATTCGCGTGCGGCTTTCGCCGGCCTGCAGCCGTGGGTTTTTCTCGATCAGCGCAATCTCATCAGCCACAGCGTCGTCTTTCACGGCTTCCCGCATCCACGCGGAGTAGTCGTTTTGCTGCAGGTGGTGAACCCAGGTGGCTTCGTCCACGCCCTCGGCAATCTGCATGAACAAGGTTAAATTTTGCGCGCGAAGATTCAGCTTTCCGTCCGGCCCGCGGAAATAAAAACTCCTGTCTTCGCCCAGCGCACCGTCAGCATATTTGCGTTTGTGGCGGCGAAGTTCAGCCTTGGCCATCTCCAGCGAGACTTTGACGGGCGGGTTCGATTCGGGAAGCTGCCAAACAAAAATCTCGCCGGAGCGCACTTCCGGGCCGGGCTTTCCGTTCGACGGCTGGGGCGGGAGCGACCAGTTTTTCCCGGCGCCTTCGTTTATTTCCTTGATGACCGCATCGGGTTCCGGGCCGATGGCGGCCACGCAATTGACGGTTTCCAGCAGCGCGCGCGAAACGCTTTTGGGATGCACGGTGATCAGCGCAAAGCTGCCCAGGCTGGACGGAATGCTCAGGCTGGCCGAGTCCAACTCGGACGGCAAGAGATGATGCGCCTCATCGATGACGATCCAATGCGGCCGTCCAGTGCGCGCGCGAAGTTCCTGCAGCCTGGGAATCAGCCCGACAAAATAGCTGGGGCGGTCCGCGACCGGTACGCCCAGCAGGTTCACGCTGATCGAGGAGCCGGCATTCTTCAACACTTCCAGAATTTCTGAAATTCCCGGGATGCGGTCCGCGGCTCCCAGGGTGACGAACTGCGCGAAGTCGTCGTAATCGCCTTCGGGATCTATGACGCAGACCTGATATTGCTTTTGAATCAGGCGTTCCACGAGGGCGGTGACTACGGTGGATTTTCCGCTTCCCGATGGCCCGGCGACCGCGACGCGGGTACCGTAGGGACCCAGGCAAAATTCTTCGCCATTTTCCGTGCGTCCTAGAAGAATGTTGTGGCGTGTCAGGCGAGCTTGCAGACTGCGCAAATCATCCGTCAATAATTGCTCGATGATTTCTTCCACGCCCGCGCCGTGCGTGGTGGCGGTGACCACATCGGCGCGATCTTTCAGCGCCGGCAGGGAATTGCCGACGGCCACGCTGCATTCGCAAATTCCCAGGAAGGCGTGATCGTTTTCCGCATCGCCAACGCCGAGAGCGTTATGAGTGGACAATCCCAACTCATCAAGAGCCACACGCACACCGGTGCCCTTATTGACGCCGGAAGGCAGAACCATGACCGCCTCTTTGTTGAAGATGACCTGAAGTTCGAGGCCCAGCGAGCGGATCACGTCCAGGACCTCATTTTCGTGCGGATGCCAAGTGGCTACGATGCATTCGCCGACGGAGAGCGGCGAAACGCCGCGGCGCCGCAATTCTTCGGAGAAAGCCAGAGGAGGAGGATCGGCCAGCAAACGCTTTTCACCGGTGGCGGGGTTGTAAAGCAGCGCGCCATTTTCAACTACGGCCAGATCGAAAAGAGAAGTCTCGGGAAATACGCGCAGTAAATCGGGCAGTTCGCGTCCGGTAGCGAGCACCAGTTTCCGGCCGGAGGCTTTGACGCGCTTCAGTGCCGCCAGTGTACTGGGAGTGACTTGACCATCGTGAGCCAGGGTGCCGTCGTAATCAGAGATCAGACAAAAATAGCGCAAGACTGGGAATCCTTTTCCGCATACCGGGCAAGCAAGCAGCTTAGCGATTTGCTGGAGGCTTCAGGAATTCTCGGTAATCCTTACTTCCCATAGATTATTTCATCTGTTCGCGGGATTTTGCCGTAGTTTTCCATGAGATTAATTTAATTCACTCGGCAGTAACTGAAAACTGTCTCTTTTTGAACAGAAGCGGACACACGATGCCGGGAAAATGGTATCGTGTATACGTCTCTAAAATACATTAAACCTCATACCAAGCTTGGAACGCTCCAAGCTCATCCGGAGAGTACATGAATCAAGTTGCAACCGCACAAGCCCGGCCCTGGGACCGTCCGTTCTGGAAACCGGTGCGCCGCAAAGAAGGAGTTTTTGCTTTTCTAGTCATTATTCACGCGCTGGCCATCGTCGGAATCATTTTATTTCCGCTGCCCAGCTTAAAAGTTTTAGGCTTGGCCGCGCTGTTCATCGCCTTCGGCGGCCTGGGCACCACGGTGTGCTATCACCGCATGCTCGCGCACAAGACGCTCAGGACCAATCGAGTTATCGAGCAGATTTTGATTTTCTGGGCGGTTTTCAACGCTTCCGGGCATCCCGCCAGCTGGGTTGCGTATCACCGCCAGCACCATTCCACGACCGACACGCCCAATGATATTTCCAGCCCGCAGCAAGGCGGATTCTGGTGGGCGCATTTACGCTGGCTGTATCAAACGCCGCCAGCCGACCGGCAGCGCTGGGCTCCGGAAGTGAATCGCGGAATTTACAAGGTGTGGGGCTACCTGGAAACGCCGGTGATTATTCTGTCGATTTTCATCGGTCCGATTCTGGGTCTTGGATGGATGGGCTTTTTCTGGCTGGGCGCGATTCGACTGGTGTACACCCTGCACATGCAGTGCTTCGTGAATAGCCTGACGCATCTCGATCACGTGACCGAAGGCGACGCCAGCAAGAATGTATGGTGGCTCGGGCCGTTTCAACTGGCGGCGTGGGGAGAGAACTGGCACAAGAATCATCACACGCACGCCGGCTCGGCGCGGTTGGGCCTGCGCTGGTGGCAGCCGGACATTGGCTGGTATTTTATCTGGACGCTTGAAGCGATGGGCCTGGCGCATTCGGTGAAGCGACCGCGCGCGTCGTAGATTTTCTTCGATAACAAATTTGGCTTTCCACTCATTTCGTTTTTTTCAACCTCAATGTACGCGCAAAAATTCAATGTGACGGTCGTGATTCGCGGCGAAGCGAAGCCGTGCCCGCTCGAATGGCTGGACCAATTCTGCATGCGGAATTTTACGAATGCGGCGGAGTTCGACGACACGTTGCCGGTGGCAGATGGGAAAATCGAATCGAGCTTTCGGCTGACGCCGGAACGATTTGGTGAAGGACTGGGCGTGTGGCTGACGCAGCGTGGCAAAGGCGAAGGGCAACCGGTGGCGGTGGAAGTGACCGCCGAGTCCAAATCAGAAACAAAATCTTAGCGGCTGTTACTTCCGCGCAGTAGTATCTGCCTCTGGCAGGTTGGTTGCCGTGGCATCGATGGCCACCAATTCGCGAATCTTTGGCAATACCGCCAGTGTTGCGGCTTCTCCGGCCGCGACCAGTTCTGGGGTGCGCGTGAAATCGTCCCAGACAAAAGATTTCATGTCCGGTTCAATGACCACATCGGCTTGCTGGCGCCATGCCAGATCGGTATGCCGCTGAATGATATTGAAGGAGCGGCTCAACACGTCGGTGAACGTTCGTGGCGGCTGCAGGCTAGCAGCTTCCAGATAGACGGCGATAACAATATCCACGCCGAGCAGCGCGACGCCTTCCACGGGTACCGGCGAAGTGAGAAATCCGTCCACCAGCGTGCGATCTTCAAATTGTATGGGCACAAACAGCCCTGGATATGCGCAGGAACCGCGTAGGGGAGGCAAGAGCGGTCCGCGTGTGTAGTACACGGTGATGCCCGCGTTGATGTCCGTGGCGGCGATGGCCAGCGGAGTGATGAGGTCTTCGAAATTTTTCGCGGGAGTGAGCCGCGCGAGATATTTTTCCAGGCGTTGATTGGTGGCCAGGCCAAGCCAGGAAGGCGTCCAGCGGCCGAAATCGGTGAAGCTGGTGTGCGCGCCGATGCGTTCCATCTCTTCGAGAGGCGTGCCCGCGCAATAGGCCGCGCCGATCAGCGCGCCGACGCTGGTTCCGGCGACGGCATCGATGTGGATGCCGGCATCGCGCAAAACTCGCAGCACGCCGATGTGCGCGATGCCGCGCGCGAAGCCGCCGGCCAAAGCCAGGCCGACTTTGCGGCGCGCGGGAATATTGTTTGGGCCATCGCGATTCGCAGTTGCAGGATTGTTTTTATCGTCCTGCCAAAGGCGAATTACGCTGGATGTGACTGGTTCGGGCATCCTGCATTCAGTCTAGATGCTAACGAAGTTTGTGTCAGTTCGATTGACCCGTGTATGTTGGTTTTGTAACCTGTCCGTCCGTACACGCGCGGCAAAAAAGGCCAATCCATGAGCCAATCCATGAAACTCCGCATCGAAAAAGCCGTGGTGTTGGGCGCAGGCACCATGGGCGCGCGCATCGCGGCGCATTTCGCGAATGCCGGCGTGCCGGTGCTGCTGCTGGATATAGTGCCGCTGGGGCTTGGCCCGGATGCCGCCGCTGCCGACCGCAATAAAATTGTTCGCGCCGGCCTCGAGGCCGCGAAGAAATCGAAGCCTGCCGCTTTTTTTACCGCCGCGCTGGCCGATAAAGTTGCCATCGGTAACTTTGAAGATGACCTGGCGCGCTGCAAGGATGCCGACTGGATCATTGAAGTGGTGGCGGAAAATCTGGAGATCAAGAAAAACCTGCTGTCGCGTGTAGCGCAATACCGCAAGCCCGGCGCGATTGTGACCACCAACACTTCGGGCCTGCCGGTGCATTTGATTGCCGAAGGCATGAGCGACGAATTCCAGGAGCACTGGGCGGGCACGCATTTTTTTAATCCTCCGCGCTATCTGAAACTGGTGGAACTGATTCCCGGGCCTAAAACATCGAGCGCAGTGCTGGAGACGCTGGCGGAATTTTGCGAGCGCCGCCTGGGCAAGGGCGTGGTGGTCGCGAAAGATACGCCCAACTTTATCGCCAACCGCATCGGCACGTTTTCGATGCTGAATGCCTTGCGATTGATGAACAAGCTGGGAATGACCATTGAAGAGGTGGATGCGTGCACCGGTCCGGCTATTGGGCAGCCCAAGTCGGCTACTTTTCGCACGGCTGACATCGTCGGCCTCGACGTGCTGATGCATGTGGTGAAAAACATTTACGAAAGCGCGAGGGATGACGAGTCGCGCGAAATGTACAAAGTGCCGGAGTTGCTGGAAGAGATGTCTCGGCGCAAGTGGCTGGGCGACAAAACTGGGCAGGGCTTTTACAAAAAATTGCGCGGTGAAGGGGAGAAAGAAATTCTCACGCTGGACGTGAATAGCATGGAGTACCGCTCGCGGCAGAAAGCGCGCTTTGGCTCGCTGGAAATGGGCAAGAGCATAGAAGACACGCGCGAACGATTGCGGGCGCTGCTGGGAGCGGTGCTGGAAGGGCAGACCGGCGATAAGGCGCAGCAATTTCTCTGGGGCTCGCTTTCCGAAACCTGCCTGTACGCCGCGCGTCGTGTGCCGGAAATTTCCGAGCGCGTGGAAGATGTGGATCGCGCCATGCGCTGGGGATTCGGCTGGGAGCTGGGGCCGTTTGAGCTGATGGATACGCTGGGGGTGCCGGCGTTCGCCGCGCAAATTAAGAAAGAGGGTCGCGCGGTACCGCCGGTGATCGAAAAATTATTGGCCAGCGGCAGAATCTCTTTTTACTCGTCGGAAAAGGGCGAGAGCTCCGTTTTTGAGGCTGCGGGCGATATTAAAAAAGTAGACGAGCCGCGCGGGGTGATTTTTCTCAGGTCCGCGAAAGAAGCCGGAAAGGAAGTGGAACGAAATGCCGGGGCGAGCCTGATTGATCTGGGCGACGGCGTGGTGTGCTGCGAGTTTCATTCCAAGATGAATGCGATTGGCGCGGACCTGATCGCCATGATTCACAAAGGATTGAAGCGGCTGGAAACGGATTTTGAGGCCATGGTTATTGCCAACCAGGCGGTAAATTTTTCGGTGGGTGCGAATCTGATGCTGGTGCTGATGGGCGCGCAGGAACAGGAATGGGACGAGCTGCACCTGGCGGTGAAACAGTTTCAGAACGCGAACCTGGCGATTAAATATGCGCGCAAGCCGGTGGTGGTCGCTCCGCAGGGCATGGCGTTGGGCGGCGGATGCGAAGTGAGTCTGCACGGCGCAAGAATTCAGGCCGCTGCCGAGGCTTACATGGGGCTGGTGGAAACGGGCGTGGGACTGATCCCGGGCGGCGGCGGCACCAAAGAGATGATGATCCGCGCGAATGAGCGCGCCGGCGGCGGGGAAGATCTCGATTTATTTCACGCCATGAAGCCGGTGTTTGAAACCATCGCCATGGCTAAGGTGGGCACCAGCGCGGAAGAATGCCGCGAGCTGGGATAT
>JALYLI010000068.1 GCA_030774335.1 Acidobacteriota bacterium
CCTCGGCGCGGAAATGTTGTACGATGCAAATCGACTGAACGTGCGCTGGAGATTTGCATCGTTTTGGTGAATTTTCTTTTTGAGGACTTTCCATGACATTTCCGATGAGCATCGTGATTGCAGCCTCTCTACTGCTTCTCTCCGTACCAACTTCTGACCACGCAACAGGCAAGTTGGCTAAAGGGACGCTGGTGGTGGTCAACCAGGCGGAACATAACGTGTCCCTGGTGGAAATGGCGCTCCGGCGAAAATTCGCTACCGTTAGTGTGGGTGTGAATGGGCATGAAGTCGCCGTTTCTGCTGATGGCCAGCGGTTGTACGTACCTATTTATGGAAATTCCGGCGTGGGCAAACCCGGCACCGATGGCGCGTCGATCGATGTGATCGATGTTGGCAAGCGCCAGGTTTCCAGTTCCATCGATCTTGGCAAGCCGCTGCGTCCGCATCGCGCCGAGTTTGGGCCCAGCGGCTTGCTTTACGTTACCGGGGAACTGGGAAACGCCGTCATCATCGTCGATCCCGCGACGCAAAAAGTAGCCGGCGAAATTCCCACCGGCCAGCCTCAGTCTCACATGTTCGTGTTTTCGCCCGATCAGCTCCGCGCGTTTACCTCCAACGTGAGCGCGGGGAATATCAGCGTTCTGGACATACCCGGTCGCCGGCTGATTTCTGTTATTCCGGTGGCGAAAACTATTCAGCGCGTTTCTATATCACCCGGAGGGAACCGAATTTTCACGCACGACCAAAGCGCGCCGAGATTGGCGGTAATTGATGTCAGCGACAGCCAGAATGCTTCTGCTTATAAGGTTTCGAATTGGATTGATCTGCCCGACGTCGCTTACGCATCCGAACCCACGCCCGACGGCAAATTGCTGCTGGTTGTTTGCCCGAAGAAGCATCTGCTCCTGGCCGTCGACCTCGCTACGTTGAAAGTCGTGAAGTCGCTCGATCTGCCGGGCACACCATCGGAAATTCTCGTCAGCCCCGATGGCGGCGCCGCCTTCATTTCCTGCATGGATGCCGGAAAGATCGCGGTCGTCGATGTGCCATCGTGGCAACTGCTGGATCCCGTCGTCCTCACACCCGGTGTAGATGGACTGGCGTGGATCCCCGCAAAGTAATTTGCGCGATTCCGCTGCAACAATCTTAACTTTTTTGTTACCTGTACTTTCCCTTTCGCGCGCACCTGTCCCAACGACCGGTGCCGACAGCGCGACACCACCATTACGTTCACTTCTCACCGGAGATAATTAAGGAAGCGGCGGTGTCCGCGAAGGAGAATTGAACCCATGAAACGCATTCTAGTTCCCTGTCTGATGCTGATGGTCGCGTACGCCGGCTACGCCAAAGACAAGCCCGCATACCAGAACGGAACGTTGCTGCAAATGGATTCAGCTTCGTGCGGATTCGCCGCAAAAGGCGGCAAGACTATCGCAGGAGAAATCCTCGGCACTGACGGTCAGCACCAGAAGACTCAAGAGGTCCTCTGCCAGGAATATATATTGCAGACCGATCGCTTGATATTTCGCATCCGGCCAAAAGACGACAAACATCCCGCATTGCTTCCCGTGGGCGAGTCCGCGCAGTTCCGGCTGACCAAAGACAAATTGCTGCTGCGCGTCCCTGAATTGGACGGCAAAGAGCGCGAATACATCGTGGTCTCCATGACGCCCCGCGGCGACGCTCCCAATTCCGTGAACCAGTCGGCCGCAAAGATCGCTCCACTTCGTTAGGGTGGCAATAAACTGCAGCGAGCAGCAGTAGCCTGTCTTGTTTCGCACCAACAAAAAAGCTCATCCTTTCGCAGGTAAAAAGGATGGGCTTTTTTGAATTACTTCAAACGTTTTCAAATTACCGGCTGGATTTAGGGCCCGCGCTCTTGCTTGCAGTGCCCCCGCCGACGGTTTTCATCATTTCCTTGGCTTCCTTCAGGTGATCCTGCAAGGTAGGCAGGGCGTCCGAAGCGAAGCTTTTCAGCGATTCGCTTTTCCCGCCGTTCACTTCTTTTTGAAATGCGGCCACGTCCGCCTGGTGATCCTTCACCATATCTTTTGCGTACGCGCGGTCGAATGCGCCGCCGTTCAGTTTGGACAACCGGTCATAAACAACTCGCTCCTTTGCGGAAATATCCGTTGGCAGAGTGACGTTTTCTTTGGAGGCCGCTTCCTTCAGTTTTTCACCGGCCTTGGAATGGTCATCCACCATGCGCTTGCCAAATGTCTTGACGGCATCATTCGAACCTTTATCCTGGGCCAGCTGTCCCATCTTCACTTCCGCCATTCCGCCTTGCGCCGCTTCCTTCGCAAAGTGCGTGTCCGCCATCATGGAACCCTTGCCGGAAGCTTTCCCTCTCTCGCGGGGAGCTGCAACCTTGCCTTCGTCTTTCTTCGTTGCTGTCGGGCTATCCTGATGCGCGAGCACTGCCCAGCTTCCAATTGCAGACAAAACCACCGTCACCGTGCCGACATAGATCGCTTTTCCTGCCCTGGTTTCTAAAAGTCGCTTATTCAACAACATTCGTCCTCCGCACAGTTGAATCAACTCGGGCGGATTTGACAGTACCTGTGGCCACGGTCCGGACCAATCAGGTGAAATGTGTATGAGGAATGGAACTCGATTGTAGCCCGGGTGGATGTGGTGTATTCGCGTTAATCGGCGACTTCCAGATGCAACTTCGCGAGCCCGTCGAGCTAATCCGATTCACGGGCGTAAGGTCAAATCTAGTTTTCGCGAAAATCTTCGTCGAGGTCTTTTTCCTGAGGTCTCTGATGCGTATGAACTTCTGATTCGTCGGCGTCCGGAGCGTCTTGCACACCTTTTACCACGCCAGCCTCAAAAGAATTGCCTTCTTCCAGCAGCTCGCCGACGCTTTCAGAGTCAGCACCTTCGACGTTGGACAATCCTTGCAGATCACCCGATTGTCCACCTGAATCCGCTTTCAGGCCTTTCGTCTCGGGGCTCACAGTTTCTAGGCCCTGAACTTCTCCGCGGGTCGGCAAAGAGGAGCGCAAAATACGGACAGTTTCTCCCTTGGATGCGTTGCCGCCCTTAGGCGAAATCTTTCGAACGTTGGGTTTAGCAGCAGCGGTTGACCGGGCTCTGGACTTTACGGAGGCCTTTCGTTTTGGCGCTTTAGATCTTTTCGACCCTGCTTTAAAGGACAATTTTCGCGAGCTCCCGGAAACTGGCTTGGATTTCTGGGGCTTCACGGCCTTCTTTTTAACGACGGTGGGTTTCTTTCCTGCGGAGTTATTCTTTTTCGCGTTCTTCTTCTTGGTGGCCATGTGATGAGTCTACCACTGTGGGGGGCCTGGGGCGCTGGCGGGGACGACGTCTTCGCCGGCCGCGTTCTAACTTTCAACTCTGACTTACGTCGATAAACTCGACGTTCCAGGGCGTGCATCGCAAATCAAGGCGCGCCACCGTAATCGGCAAATGAAACCGACGTGGGCCGGCGCTCCCCGGATTTATATACAGCACAGCGTCTCGGAGTGTCTGTTCCGGTTTATGCGAATGCCCGCTTACCACGATGCTGATTTTTAAAGCGGCGGGATCCCGCTTCAGATCGTTGAGGTCATGGAGGACATAAATTTTGGCGTTATCCGCAGTGGTCTCCGCAGTTACCGGGAGGTGCGCTGCCCAGTCATCCATATCCACATTTCCGCGGACGGCGACCAGCGGCGCGATCTTCTCGAGCGCATCCAGAATATCCGGGCTACCTACGTCACCGGCATGAACGATCAGATCCGCGCCATGCATCGCGCGCAGCGCCCCATCGCGAAGGAGTCCGTGAGTGTCTGATATAAGTCCTAAAATCATAAGCGGTTTATTGGGGAGGGCCCGGACATGCACCTTGGATGCGTTTACACGGAAAAAGACGGTCTGAGGAAGCCACCAAGCTAGATGATAACCGCGAGGTCAGACCGAAGCGTCAGGCGGAGACTTTGGAAGAATTCATGCGCCGCAGCGGGCGCGTTCCTGGAACCGGGAAGCACATCTGCCAGAAATTTGCGCTCGGCGCGGCAAACTCCACTCCGACGAACGTCTTGCCGTCGCGAGCTTTGCGGATGGTGGTGACCTTGGATTCTATCGATTTACCGCTGTTTTCGTTGACGATATGCAGCGCCTGCCCCACTACCACCGGCTCTTCCATCGGAAACAGCCCGCCTTCGCGGCTAACCGAATGGGAAAAGGTCTTCACCAAAAACTTCTCGCCTGACTCCGCCTGCCAGCGCACCGTCAATCCCACGGTCAGCGTAACTCGCACTGTCCGCCGGCGTTCCTTGAATCGGAAATGGAGCAGTGACATCGATTAGGCCTTTATAACCCTGGGTTCCAGTTCCTCGAACCGCGCCAAACTGGCGCGAACATCGTGTGCTGAAGCTCTAAATTTGCCTTCCTTTTTACACGAAGACAATAGCCAGACGGTACCACAAAAGTCGCGCATTTGCAGTACCGATGTACTCCCCTTTTCAGTGCGGCCCGGACTTCACGAAACTTTCTCCGCGATCGCCTTGGCCTGCAAGAAATGCAGCAAATAATCTTTCCCGCCGGTCTTTGAATCCGTCCCCGACATATTGAATCCCCCGAACGGATGGGCCCCCACCATCGCGCCCGTGCACTTGCGGTTCAAATAAAGATTCCCAACGTGAAATGCTTCCTGCGCTTTCTCAATCTTCTCCGCATTCCGTGAATAAACCGCGCCTGTCAGTCCAAACTCCGTATCATTCGCTATCTCCAGCGCCTGATCGAAATCCTTGGCCTTGATCACCGCCAGCACCGGCCCGAAAATTTCTTCCTGTGCCACCCGCGCCTTCGGCGGCACGTCCGCAATAATCGTCGGCTGAATAAAATATCCATCGCCCGGCGCGCGTCCGCCGCCCAGCACCACCTTCCCTTCTTTCTTTCCTACGTCGATGTACCCCAGAATCCCTGCCATCGCCATGCTGCTCACCACCGGTCCCATGTAGTTGCCGGGATCTTCCGCGGGTCCGACGGTAATTTTCTTCGCGCGTTCCACCAGTTTCTGCACAAAGCTATCGTAAATTTTTTCCGACACTATCGCCCGTGAACACGCTGAACATTTCTGTCCCTGGTAACCGAACGCCGCCAGCGCCACGCCTTCTACCGCCGCATCCATATCCGCTTCCTCATCCACGATGGTGGCGTCCTTGCCGCCCATCTCCAGCACCGCGCGCTTGATCCACACCTGCCCCGGAACTCGTTTCCCTGCCGCTTCGCTGATCAGCAATCCCACTTCTTTCGACCCCGTAAACGCGATGTAGCGCGTCTTCGGATGTTTCACCAGCGCGTCGCCAACGATCTCCCCCGCTCCCGTCAGAAAATTCAATGCCTCCTTGGGAATTCCGGCTTCATACAGAATCTCGACCACTTTTGCCGCCACCGTCGGCGATTCTTCCGACGGCTTCAGCACCACCGTATTCCCGGTAACCAGCGAAGCTGCGGTCATCCCCGCCGCAATCGCCGCCGGAAAATTCCACGGTGGAATCACTACGCCCACTCCCAGCGGGATGTACACCAGGTAATTTTTTTCCCCACTCATCGGCGTGACCGGGTGCTCACCGGCGAACCGCAGCATCTCCCGCCCATAAAATTCCAGGAAGTCGATGGTCTCCGCGGTGTCCGCATCCGCCTCGATCCACGACTTGCCCACTTCCGCGCATATCAGCGCGGAAATTTCGAATTTGCGCTGTCGAAAAATCTCCGCGGCGCGAAACAATATTTCCACGCGCTGCTCAGCCGGTACCCTCTTCCACGTTTCGAACGCTTTCGCCGCCGCCTCCACCGCTTTGCCGGCGTGTTCCGCCGTGGCGGTCTGAAACACCCCGATCACCTGCTTGGGATGCGAAGGATTCGTCGACATCATCTTCGCCGTGGTGATAACTTTTTCCCCGCCAATGTACATGGGGTACTCGCGGCCAAATTCCGCCGTCACTTTCTTCAGCGCCGCTTCCATGGCTTGCTTGTTTTCAGGCTTGGAAAAATCCACAAACGGTTCGTTGCTAAACTCTGCACTACGCAATTTGTATTCCGCCGTAGCCATACGAAGAATTCTCCTCTAGCGTCAACTTTCCATTCTACTTCCTTGCAAAACAAGGCCACAAGCACACACAATCTTGCACGACCTTCAGCTAACGGGCCAAGGTCAGTATTCACGATAGCGGTAATGAAATTCGAGAATTTCACCATCTCCGCCGCCTGGAATTCCCTTGGCCATCTTTTGCACCATTCTAATTACAAGTTGCGCCTTCTTGATCTACAGCCCGACTAAGTTTTTCCGACTTTTGAGTTTCGGAAGGCCGCTACCAAAAGTGCTGGAAAAACGGACCATTCAAGCGGCCTACCGATTATGGGGAGCAGGAATCCGGATCGTTATTATTCGCGCTTTAGTCCGCTGGCAACTTCCGTAAATTTAACGAATTGCCTTGTGACTGTTAGCCGAACAGTTTCCATTTCGTCCGCGTATACGCAATCCTGAATCCCTGCCGCTCCGCGTTTCTCTGCGACCCGCTTCCGGGTTCCGCGGCCATCAACGCCAGATCGCAACCCACTTCTCGCGCATACTGGAAGCGCGCTTCCAGCAGCGCCTGCTGCGCGCCGCGTCGTCGAAACGCCGGAACCGTGCTGGCCCCCGCGAACAACGCCACACCGTCGCGAATCGATAAGCTTCCGCACGCCACGGCCTGCCCGTCCAACTCCGCAATGAATGGCGTGTTTCCTTTAGTGATCGCCGAAATGCGCGCCATTTCCAGCATGAAGTCCAAATACTCCGCGAATTCCGACCAACCCTCCGCGAACGTCCGCACAAACAAATCACGATCCTCGGCATCATCCTTCAAGGTGCGCACGTGAATGGCCTCATTCGCCACCTTCCGCGCCGCCCGCTCCGCCAGGGGCAAAAACATCACCGTGCTCATTTCGAATGGCCGGTAACCGCGCTCGTTGAGCATCGGCACCAGGCCTTTGTCCGCCAGCGGACTCACTTCATGAAGAACGGGCGCCCCCCGCGCTTTGAAAAATTTCTCGATCGCACTCAATTCCGCGTCCGTGGGCAGTTGAAAAATTCCCAGCCCGAACGTTTGTGTGCACGGCGAATGCACGCCGTCGAACATCGCGTATGCTCCGGCCACCTCCATCCATTCGGCGTCGGCTTCGGGTCTCAATTGCGCGTGCGCCTCCACAAAACTCGCATTGCTGGAGCCTTCGGCGCGCTCCAGCCGCCGCGAAAGCATCCGGTCCGCAAGCAGTTCGGTAGTCATTGGATTTCCCGCACGATATCACAGGTTTCTACCGCAATGCCCTGATCGTTCAGCGGGAAACCTCAATACATTGCGCGCCGCTGGAGTCCGGTGTAGGCTACAGCACACCGGAGAGCAATTCTCCGAAATGCAGGACACTTAACAACCCGCCGCCTGCGGAGAAAAACAAGGAGAAAAAAGAATGCGTAATCGATGGTTCGGGATTCCGTTCGTGTTGTTGTGTGCGTTTATGTTGGCGTCCCTCTGCGCTGAGAGGGTTTCGGCACAATCGCAAAGCGCGGAGAAGCCAGTTCTCTACACCTACGTATCCGAGTGGGCCGTTCCACGCGCGATGTGGGGCGATTATCTGAAGAGTGAGACAGAAGATACGGACATGTTGAAAAAGGCGGTTGCTGACGGAACCCTCGTGTCTTTCGGCAGTTTCGCCGTTCTAAATCACCAGGAGGGTTCACCTACGCATGGCACGTGGTTTTCCTCCGGTTCCCTGGCCAACATCCTGAAGTTCCTCGAGGTCCTTCGCAATGCGCCGGGAGCGACTTCCGCTCCACTTGCGGCCGCAAAACACTGGGACTATATCCTGCAAAGCCGCAACTACAGCTCCCATTCAGGAACATTCACGAATGGATATTTGCGTGTGGGTAGTTGGCACCCCAAGGCCGGCTCCAGCGATCCAGACGCTAAAATCATGAAAGCCACCATGGTGGCGCTATGCGAAAAATTGTTGGCTGATGGCGCGCTCCATGGCTATCAGATCGATACGGAAACCGTGCACTCCAGCGATCCCGGCACGATATACATTGCCCTGATCACCAACGGACCGGAAGGTCTGGACAAATTCAATACCCTGCTCGAAGAGACGCAGAAGAGTAATCCCGCGGGATGGGCAGGCTTTGGCGGAACCGTGGATCCGGCCGGCCATCGCGATACCATCGCGCGCATCGCCACCATGACGCACAAATAACCGGAGTTAACCTGATTTAAAAGCCGTGCGTTGCCTTCCGCTATGCTGAAGGCAACGTACGGCTTTATTTTTGACCCCACACCCTGCTGCTGAACCAGCAACCACGGCGCACAGAGGCGATATCAAAATCGTGTGAACGGTTAAAATGGGAGGATGCTGCGCCCTTCCAGCACGAACCGATTTTGGACCGCTGCGCGCGTGCTCGGCATGGTCTTGCTCGGTCTGTTGGGGGTTGCTGCCGCCACACCGGCCGATACCATCGTTTTGAAAAATGGCCGACGCATTCTGGCCTTCAACGTCGCGGAAGTCGGCGAAAAGATTCGCTACGAAACGTCCGCGGGAGAATTGAGCCTTCCGAAGTCTATCGTTGATCATATCGAAAAGGGCGGCGCGATGCCGATGGCCGGCTCTGGAGTCGCGAACGCGTCCAACCTGGCCATCACTCCACCTGCCATGGAAGCCGCGGCGAGCAATGGCGGCGAAATCGAGCATGCCGTAGTGCATGACGGAGCGATTGACCGCCAGTACATCGCGAAACTCGAGGGCGAGACGCAGGGCGGTTCCTCCGCGGCGGGAATCCATGCGGCGGTCGGGCATCACGCAGCGGCGATGTTTGAATTATCCCGCGGCGATATGGATCACGCGCTCGCCGATGAGCGCACCGCGCTCACGTACGCGCCCGATGAGCCTCTCCTGTTGATGAACGTGGCCTACCTGCACCTCCGCAGAAGCGAATACAAGCAGTCGCTCGACTACCTGGAGCACGCGCATCGCGTGGCGCCCAACAACCCGGACGTGGCCAAACTCGCCGGCTGGGCTTATTACGGCCTGAACAAAATCGAGCCAGCCGTCGCGGAGTGGAAACATTCTTTGCTGCTGCGGCCTGATGCCGAAGTGCAAGCGGCGCTGGACAAAGCCCAGCGGGACAGGCAGGAAGAGGAAAGCTACAAGGAAAACGAAAGCCCCCATTTTACGTTGCGTTACAGCGGCGCCGCGGAACCGGCTCTGGCCCGCGATATCTTGAGGACCCTGGAGGTGCATTACGCTGCGATTGAATCGGAATTGAATTTCACGCCACCGGATTCGATTGGCGTGGTTTTGTATACGCAACAGGCCTTCTCGGATATTACGCGTGCGCCCGGCTGGGTGGGGGCGCTGAACGACGGACGGTTGCGCCTCCCGGTGCAAGGGCTGACTGGCGTGAATCAGGAATTGGCCCGCGTGTTGAAGCACGAGTTGACGCACAGTTTTGTGCAGCAGAAAACCCACGGCCGGGCTCCCACATGGATGCAGGAGGGCTTGGCGCAATGGATGGAAGGAAAGCGCAGCGGCGATAACTCCGCGGTGTTGATGCAAATTTACGGCGACGGGCACGCGGTCTCACTGCGCAGTCTGGAAGTCTCGTGGATGAATTTTCCCGCCGACGCGGCAGCCTACGCATACGCGTGGGCGCTCGCCAACATCGAGTACATCGTGCAAGCGGACGGCATGACCGACGTGGAGCGCATCCTCGACCGCATTGGGTCTGGCACTTCGACGGAAACGGCACTGCATGAGGTGTTGCACAGCGACTACAGCGATCTGACGAGGTCCACGGCCGAATTCTTGCGGAAGACTTACGGGCGATAATTTCTCGCGCTCGATCCAAAACTGCTAAGCGGACGATTAGACCGTGGCAAGTAGCGCTGCCAGCAGCGCGGCGCGCTCCGGCATGGCGCGCGTGATGATGTGCTCACGCTTCGAGTGCGCGCCATCGCCAACGGCGCCAAGCCCATCCAGCGTGGGGATGCCCAGCGCAGCGGTAAGATTTCCGTCGGAGCCACCGCCGGCAACGCATTCGCCCAGCGGCAAATGCATTTGCGCGGCAAGCGATTGCGCGCGCGCGAATAGAGTTGCGCTCATTTTGCGTTCGAGCGGCGCGCGAGAGAAGCCTCCGCGAACTTCCAGCCGCGCGCCGCGAAGATGCGGCTTGAGGGCGCCGAGCCGGCGCTCCAGCAGGCGCATGTCGGCAATGCGGGTAGCGCGAAGATCGAGCACCGCGCGAGCTTGCTCGGCAATGACGTTGGCGCGCGTCCCACCCTCCACAAGGTCGGCATTCACCGACGTGCCGCGCCGCGCGTCATTCCATTTCAAAACACGCGACAGTTGATTACACAGTTCATGAATCGCATTGATGCCCTCATCAGGTGCCAACCCCGCGTGCGAGGCGCGGCCGTGCACGATAATTTCGGCTTCCCCTACACCTTTGCGTTCCGTTTTCAGCAAGCCACGCGGGCCGAACGATGGCTCCATAACGAAGACAGCATCGCTGCGGCGCGCTTCCTCTTCGATCAGCTTCTGAGAGGTGGGACTGCCGATTTCTTCATCCGAGGTCCACAGAAAGACGATTCGTTTATTTACGGAAATACTTAGTTTTTGCAGCGCGTAGTGGGCGAAGAGCGCCTGCACAATTCCGGCTTTCATATCGAACACGCCCGGCCCGTAGGCTTTGCCGCCAGTGACGCGAAAAGGCATCTTTTTCAACGTACCCCTGGAGTACACCGTGTCGTAATGACCCAGAACGAGAATTTGCTTCTTTGCTTTTTTCGACGAATTCAGTCCCGAGACGATGCGCAGATGATCGCCGCGCTGTTTTTGCGCGATGCGCTGTACCTCAACTCCGTGCTTGCGCCATTCCGCGGCGATGATTTCACAACAACAGTCGGCGGGCTCCTTTTCCAGACTTGGAGATTCCGCGATAGTGAAGCGCCGCAGTATGGCGATCATCTCTGGTAATGCAGGTTTCAGAAACGTGAGGAATTGCTGTGCGAGCGGTGACGGCGGCATTGTGCGGATATGCTAGCAACCGAGCGTCCAACGAGCAAACAGTACAAGGGAGCGCCAGATATGCCACCCGCAAGATGTAGCATTGGGGGCACAAGAAACGCGGTCCGCGAAGGGGCCTGCTCGCATATAATTGTAAGTTTGCCGGGAGAGCCTTGACGCCGCAGAGCTAGAGGTATTCGCGACGGGGGTGCGAATGTTATTGGACACGACGGAAATTCAAAAGATTCTGCCGCATCGTTATCCATTTCTCATGGTGGACGCCATCGAGGAAATGGAACGCGTGAAGCGCATTGTCGGCGTCAAAAATGTCACCATCAATGAATCGTACTTTCAAGGGCATTTCCCCGGCAAGCCCATCATGCCGGGGGTGTTGATCATCGAGGCTATGGCGCAGACGGGCGGGTTGCTGCTGTTGATGGAAATTCCCGACCGCGAGAAAAAGCTTTTGTATTTCGTGGCCATCGACGGCGCGCGATTTCGAAGGCCGGTAGTGCCCGGCGACCAGTTGAAGATTGAAGTGAAGGTGATCACCTGGCGCGGGGACTTTTGCAAACTCGATGGTAAGGCTACTGTGAATGGTGAGTTGGCCGCTGAGGCTACACTGATGTGCAAGATGGTGGATCGCGAAGTTTTTGAAAAGAATTCCGCGAAGTGACGGAGCGGGGACCAACCGGGCGAGAGACCCGGGACGAACAACTTGAGTTTTCACTTTATGACTGAATGGTTCCGTTAGAAACCGCACCCTAACTTTAGGATGGAACACCCTCCGTCGACATTTGACTGTGGTGGCTTCGCGATAGAGAGACGAATCGGACGAAAAAGTAAGAGGCTGAAATTGTGAGTGCGCAAGAAATCCATCCGCAGGCGGTAGTGGCCGCGACCGCGAGACTGGGCTCGCACGTGAAAGTGGGCGCGTACGCCATTGTGGGCGAGCACGTGACCCTCGGCGAAGGATGCAGCGTGGACGCCCACGCAGTGATTCAGGGCCCTTCCACCATAGGCGCGCGAAATATTTTTCATCCCTTTTGTTCCATCGGCGGCGATCCGCAGGATCTGAAATTTCTTGGCGAGCACACGGAGTTGACCATTGGCGACGGAAATACCTTTCGCGAATTTGTAACTGTCAGCCGCGGAACCGTGGGGGGCGGCGGCAAGACCACCGTCGGCAACGGTAGCCTGTTCATGGCCTACGCGCATATCGCGCACGATTGCCACGTCGGCAACGAAACGATTTTCGCGAATGGTGCGACCCTCGCTGGCCATGTCACCGTCGAAGACTTCGCCACCATCGGCGCGTTTTCACCGGTACATCAGTTTTGCCGCGTGGGCCGCTACGCGTATGTCGGCGCATCTACTGTCATTACGCAAGATGTGCCGCCGTTTTCGCGTGTAGTGACGGAACGGCGCACAAAAAGTTATGGCGTGAATTCCATCGGACTGGAACGCAAAGGATTTTCCAGGGAGCGGTTAGACACGCTCCAGCGCGCCTACCGCTTATTGATGCGCTCGAAAATGAATACTTCGCAAGCGCTGGAAGAAATGCGCGCGAAACTCGCGGACTCCGAGGACGTGCGGGAATTGGTGCGATTCATCGCGACAGCGGAACGCGGGATCGTGAAGTAACGTGCAAAGCAGATGCCTGGACCACGCTGCACGTTGTCATCCCGTCGCGAAGCGGAGGGATCTGCCGTTACGTTCGGTCAAGGGCCAATTCGTCAGCGTCACACTGACACCTTCTGGGAGGCACTAGACTTTTGAGCGCGCAGCCTGATGGAAAATTTCAGATGGCCTCTTCGTCTCCCAAAGCCTGGGGATTGATCGCTGGGAATGGCCGCTTTCCCTTCCTCGTTTTGGAAGGCGCGCGCAGCCAGGGGCTGGAAATGGCGGTGATCGCGCTGAAAGAGGAAGCGTCGTCCGAGCTCAATAAAATTGCCTCGCGGATTCATTGGGTGAGCCTTGGAGAATTAAGCAAAGCCATCGACCTGATGCACAAAGAAGGTGTAACCCACGCAGTGATGGCCGGGCAGGTGAAACACAATAAAATTTTCAGTTCTATCCGGCCGGACTGGAAACTCGCGAAACTTTTGTTCTCGTTACCGCGAAAAAATACCGATGCATTGATTGGCGCCGTGGCCCGTGTGCTGGAAGACGAAGGAATAAAATTGGTGGATTCGACTTTATTTCTGAAACCGCTGGTGCCGCAAACGGGGGTGCTGACAAAGCGCGCCCCGGATGAGCGGGAAAGCGCGGATATTGCGTATGGATTGGGCGTGGCGAGAAACATTGCGGGAATGGATATCGGGCAAACGGTGGTCATTTCTGACGGCGCGTGCGTGGCAGTGGAAGCCATGGAAGGCACCGACGAAGCGGTCACCCGCGCCGCTCGTATCGCTGACGGAAAACCCCTGGTAGTCGTCAAAGTGAGCAAGCCGGGGCAGGACATGCGTTTTGACGTACCTGTGGTTGGTCTGCCGACCATCGAACATATGGCTAGCTCCGGCGTAACGGCGCTGGCGCTGGATGCTGGGCGCACACTTTTGTTCGATCGCGCGCAATTAATTGCGCTCGCCGACGCTAAAGGCATCGCGATTCAGGCGTTTTCCCCGCCTGCTGCGGAACCAAAAGCGACAAACAAGGGAATGACACAGGAATGAGCGCGGCGCCTGAGCGCATTCCGGTGGGCGTGGTGGGCGCCGGCGAGTTTGGACGCAACCACGCGCGGGTGTATCGCGAGCTTCAGGATACGGAACTGTTCGGCGTTTACGACAGCAACCCGGACAAAGCGCGCAGCCTGGCGCAAGAGTTTCACACCAGAGCGTTCCATGATCTGAGTGAGCTGCGCGGCATTGTGAAAGCAGCGAGCGTGGCGGTTCCTACGGAAGCGCATGGCGAAGTTGGTTGTCTGCTTTTGGCGATGGGCATCGACGTCCTTATAGAAAAACCGATGGCCGCGGATTTGCCGCAAGCCGATGCCTTGATTGAAGCGGCTAAAAAGAATCAGCGCATCTTGCAGGTTGGCCATGTGGAGCGATTCAATCCCGCGGTGATCGCGGTTGAGCCCATCGTCGACCGGCCGTTATTTTTTGAAGTACACCGGCTGGGAGTGTTCACCGCACGCAGCCTGGACGTGGATGTTATTTACGATCTGATGATTCATGACCTGGACATCTTGCTGTCGCTGGTCGCGGAAGAGGTCACCGAAGTAAAAGCGGTGGGCATTCCAGTGTTGACCGGCAAAGTGGATATCGCCCACGCGCGCCTGGAGTTTGCCGGCGGAGCGGTGGCGAACGTTACGGCGAGCCGCGTTTCCACTGAACGAGTACGCAAGATGCGATTTTTTCAGCAGCACGAATATATTTCGCTGGATTACGCGCGGCGCGATGCTTTGCGCGTGGGAGTGAAGAAACCGGGTCCGCAACCGGAGTTTGGTTTTGAAAAATTGCCGGCGCCGGCGATTGAACCTTTGCACGCGGAGCTGGCGGCGTTCGCGGAATCGGTGCGCTCGCGCAAGGAGCCGCGCGTGAATGGCGCGGCCGGGCGCGCGGCGCTGGAGTTGGCGGGACGCGTAATGGCAAGCATCCAGGAACACACCGAGCGCGTCCAACTGGCTACACATACA
>JALYLI010000069.1 GCA_030774335.1 Acidobacteriota bacterium
GGTTGCCGTAACGCGTGTAAATGTACGCTTTGCTTTTGCCTTCGGCCCAGAGTTTCATTTCTTCCGTGGAAGAAAACGTGAACGTGGAGCTCCTGCAAATTTCGGTGCCGACCGGAGCGCCAACCCCCGTGCTTGTTAGGTTCTCCGGCGTGGACGGAGCGAGTTTGCGGCCCCCACTTCTGCGTGCTGGTGGTTTTCATGGTGGGGGAATTGTTGGTCTTCGCCGTGATTCCGGCAAGCACCATTTTGGCGTCCGGCGGTCGCATCCTGGTCTGAGTTTCTGAACTCCCCGAACGGCTGGTTTGCCGCTAGGTTCCGTCGTCGGCGTGCTGGTCAGCGTGGGGTTTGTGGGTGGCGATTACTTTTTCGGCCAGTTCGTTGGGGACATAGTCGTAGTGGGAAAAATCCATGGTGTAGGTGGCACGGCCTTGGGTTTTGGATATGAGATCGTTGGCGTAGGTGAGCATTTCCGCGAACGGTACTTGAGCTTTAATGACCACGTTGTGGCCGCGGACTTCGCTGCCGGCGATGCGGCCGCGGCGTGCACTCAAATCACCCATTAAGTCGCCGGAGTATTGATCCGGTGCAAAAACTTCGACATGCATAACCGGCTCCAGAAGAGCGGGCTTGGCGGCTTTCATGGCTTCCTTGAAGGCTAGCGAGCCGGCGATTTTGAAAGCCATGTCGCTGGAATCCACATCGTGGTATTTGCCGTCGTAGAGGCTGACGCGAAAATCGACGACGGGAAATCCGCAAAGGTACCCGCGCGCAGCAGCGTCGCGAATGCCCTTCTCCACTGAAGGAATCCAATTCTTGGGAATCGAGCCGCCGAAGATGTCATCCACAAACTCAATACCTTTTCCGCGCTCGGCCGGCTCCATCTTGATGCGGCAAACGCCGAACTGGCCGTGGCCGCCGGACTGCTTTTTATGCTTGCCTTCGGCGTCGGCGCGGCCGCGAATGGTTTCGCGATACGCGACTTTGGGGGGCTTCAGCGTCAGGTCCACGTGATAACGCTTGTGCAGCTTGGCGACGACAACTTCGATGTGCTGCTGGCCGGAGCCCGAAAGCAGAAATTCCTTGGTTTGCGGGTCGCGCGAAAAATGCAGAGCCGCATCCTCTTCCAGTATTTTGTGAATAGAGACGCCAATCTTGTCTTCGTCGGCGCGAGTCTTGGGTTCGATGGCGAAAGTGATGGAAGGTTCAGGCAAAGGCGCGCGCTTGTAGAAGATGGGCGTGGATTTGTCGCCCAGCGTTTCACCGGTAGCGGTTTCTTTTAGCTTGGCGATCGCGCCAATATCTCCGGCATGTAGTTCCGATATTTCCGTGAGCTGCTTGCCCTGGACGATCTGCGTGTGCTGGAAGCGCTCCGGAATGCTGCGATTGTAGTTCATGAGCGTGGCGTCGTTTTTCAGCACGCCGCTCATCACTTTGAAGTAGTTGATGCGCCCGGCAAAGGGATCGGCCAGTGTTTTAAAAACGAAAAGCGAAAGTGGCTGGGCGTCGTCGAACTTGCGAGGAATGGCATCACCTTTACTGCTCGGCTCTTTATACGCGACGATGGAATGCTCGTCGGGATGGGGGAAAACGTCGGCGATAAAAGTCAGGAGGCTAAGGCTGCCGATGTTGTGAAGTGCCGCAGTCATCAGCACCGGAATAATTTTTTCGCCCACGATGGCGCGGCGCAGTCCGGTAATCAGATCCGGCAACGGGAGCGTGCCTTCGTTGAAAAATTCTTCCATCAGCGCGTCATCGCCTTCGGCAACCATTTCCACCAATTTTTCGTGCGCTTCCTTGGCATCTTGAGCAAGCGCGGCGGGGATTTCTTCGATGGTAGCTTTGCCATCGCCGTCGGGCTGGTAGAAGTGAGCTTTCATAGCTACAAGGTCGATCATGCCGCGGAAAGCGCGCTCGTGGCCGATGGGCAGTTGCAGCGCGACAACATTACGGCCAAAAACTTGTTCCAGCGATTGCATGGAGCGCTCGAAGCTCGCGAGATCGCGATCCATGCCGGTGAGCACGAAGGCGCGCGGAATATCGTACTCGACGCAATAATCCCAAACTTTTTCCGTGGTCACTTGTGCGCCGACATGGGCGTCCACGGTAATCAGCGCGGCGTCAGCGGCGATCAGCGAGGCTTTGGATTCCGTGATGAAGGTGGAGTAGCCGGGCAAATCGAGAAAATTAATTTTGACCGTATCGCCAGGGGTGTGGCTTGCGGGATCAGCGGTGGCGGTCCATTCGGCGTGCGCCAGCGCGGTTTGAATGGAAATTTTGCGCGCGATTTCTTCTTCGTCCCAGTCCGTGGTAGTGCTCCCGTCCGCAGCTTTTCCCCAACGCGGCGTGGCGCCCGCGGTGTAGAGCAACGACGACACCAGCTGCGTTTTACCGGTGCCGCCGTGGCCGACAATGCCAACATTGCGAATGTCCTTGGTGAGATGCGTCTTCATGTAGACCTCCGTTGTGCGAGGTCCGTGCTCGTGGAGAGTGGCGCGGGCCTGCGCCTGGGCGAGTAGAAAAAACTGAAAAGCGCGGCCCCATACTTTGCCCTTTTTTCAGGGCGAAAGAGAAACGAATTGTTGGACCGCTCTTCTGTCGATTGACCGCTCAGCGATCAACCGGGCGGATGCTAGCACACCCGATTGTGCGACGGCAATTAGTTGATGTGTAATGAGCTACCAGACTAAATCGGGTCGAGGGTGGCTTTTACGGTGACGGTGCTGTCTCGCAGAATGTTGATGGAACGATTCCAATCGGAGCGGCGCATTGACTTCAGCACCAGTATGTGGGGACCTTCGGAGATACGCAGCGTTGCGGGGCAGGTACCAACGAATTTGTCGTCCAGAAAAATATCCGCGCCGTCGGGATCGGAAGTGATTTCAGTGACTCCAAAGCCGGATGCGTTTTGTGTGTCGGAAGCGGTGTTCATCATGGCGGCCCCGGAGGGCGACATTGATGGGGCGGAAGCCGCCGAGTTTTCGGGCGATTTTGAGGTTGGCGGATAAAAACGGTGAAGCACCTCGAGGAGATCGGTGGCGCTGAGGGCAAAGCTGATGCCGATGACATTTTTCTTTACGAGTTTTTGCGAATTGATGCCGATGACTTCCCCGCGCGAATTAAGCAAGGGGCCGCCGCTATTGCCGGGATTGATGGGGGCATCGGTCTGTATCCAGGTTCCCGGGCCAGCGGCATCGAAGCGGCCGACGGCGCTGACAATTCCCTTGGTAACGCTGAAGAGCATGGCATCGCCAGGATTGCCAATAGCCAAGACACTTTCTCCCTGGCGAACTCCCGAGGCGTCGGCGAGCGCGAGATGGGCGAAGCCGGCGCCCGGCACTTTTGCCAATGCGATATCGAGTTCCGGATCTATGTACACAATTTTCGCTTCCCGCTTGGTGCCGTCCGGCAGAGTTACGATCAAGGCTTCTTCGCCGCGCGTCAGGAGCGCGTTGGTAACTATGACGCCGGTCTCAGTGACGAAGAAGCCCGTACCACTTTTTGAGAGGCTCTTCAGATAAACAACGGCAGGCTTGGTCTGGCGCACCAACTCCTCGAGGGAAAGCGGCGGGCGCGGTTCCGATGCGGCGGAAGCATTTTCCACTCCACCGGTGAAAATCTGCGAGGCGGGTTGCAGTTCGAAGTGAAAATGATCGGTCTTCAGCAGCCAATAACCACCATAGTTGTGACCCTTGAGAGAAACCCAGTTCATGGGGCCTTCGGTAAGTTGAATTTCCTTGGCAGCGTAGCCGTCAAGAGTAAGACGCGCGACCATGGGATGTTCAAGACGCGAACCCATCGTGGTTTTCGTTTTGTGGAGGTAGCCGCCGGGAATATCTTTTTCGTAGGGCGTGGTGCCGACCAGGACGCCGTTGATGTGGATAGACGCACCGGAAGGGGCACTGGTGATACGTAATTTATCGGCAGTTGCCGTGGTGGGGATCAGTGTGCAAATGGCGGTGGCGGCGACAAGCAGGCACCGGGATCCTGTGGTCAGGCACACGACCGTAATGATACCACTTACAGTATCATAATAACTAAGTAAACATACCTAAAAACCGCTTGAGGCCTTGGGCGCTCCGATTCGGCCTTATCTGGTTGCAGCTACGGGCCGAAATCCAATGCAGGAGAATACCGGCAGAGGGGGATATTTTCGGAAGCGCGAATCAGTGCGGGACAGTTCGCAAAAAATAAACGCTGAGCCTTTGTCTGAACTGATCAGGCGAGCGTGGAGGCAACTGGCGCAAAGTCCGGCGGCCAAATCGCTCACGGTTTTATTCGGAGAATGGTCCACCGATACAGAATAGCGCAGAGAAGTTCCAGCGCGGCGAGCGACATTAGTTATTGAGCATGCGCGCTCGTTGAGGCATTAGAATGTATTCGCCGAGTGGCATGAACCTCTTCTTCCAGCGAAAGCTGCTAGTGCTAGGTGGGATCGCACTCGTGCTGCTAATGACTCCCGCTCCCGCAAACGCGCAAGCAGATGATTCACAAGTAAGTTCTTCACAAGGGAAGGCCACGGAAGGCGAGGATGATCCAAACGATAAAGCGGCACGTGGGCAGCGGGATCGGGATCAAAATCAAAACGCGGCCAAAATAACCGCGGTGCCGAACCGCCCGACATTTTCCACCACGGCGGAGGCGGTGCAGCGCGGAGTGCTTGAGGTGGAATATGGCGTTGAGTTGGCCGCCGAGCACCAAAATATCAATGGGCTGATTAAGTTTGGCATCTTTAATAACCTCGAGCTGCGATTCGCAAATAATCCGTTTGTGCGTGATGGTGGTATTGCGGGGATGGGAGATTCCGGAGCGGGCTTCAAGTACAGAATATTTTCGCAAGAGGGACTGCTGCCGACGTTTTCCGTTTTGTACACAGCTTCGATTTCAACGAGTACGGGCACGCCGGGAATCGGAGCGATGGGTCACGGAGTGGATGTGCTTTTGAGCAAGGACTTTGGTAAACACCATTTCGATTTCAACGAGGGCGTGCGATTTTTGGGCCGGCCCGGGACTGGTGGATACGACCGAAATTACTTCACCGCATTCGACTACGCGCATCCTCTACCGCGCAAATGGGGATATGCGATCGAGATTGCGGGGTTCAGCCGGGCCAATGCCGCGACCCCTGCGTCCATGGTGATTTTGCTGGCCGCGACGTACAACGTGTCCCCGCGACTGGTGCTGGACGCCGGCGAATACACAGCTGTTTACGGAAAGTTACCGCGCGTGACCTTCTTTCTGGGGGTGACGTACTCCATCGCGGACCTTTACCGTCTCCACCGCAGCGTTCCGGCAACGATCAGGAATCCATAAGCTAGCCTAGTTTGGCAGGCTAATTCCGCGGCGAGGGCGGCGGATCCGCTGCCGGCGGCGTAGCGTCAGTGGGTTCCGCAGGCGGCGCTGCAGGAGCGGCGGGTTTGCCGAAGCGCGACTCGTCGATCTGCGGATCGACTTCGATTTTGTCGGCAATGATTTTTTGAGATTGCTCGGTGCCGGGGGCGTCGGAGTCGATTTCGAAGGCGAACATTAAGCCGTTCACTTCACGATAATCGCGGAACAGCGATTCCCACGGGACTTCCTTATCGCCAACTTTGCGGGTGCCTTCCCACCTGAGCAGGTGAAAGGTGGCAGCGTCGAAAAGATAGCTGCGCGTTTCGCCTTTCTTGCTGGTGAGCTTCAAGCGATACGCGGGCTTGCTCTCGACATCCTCTTTGCCGACCAGTTCGATGCGATTGCCTTTGGCCTTGTAGTCAACCAGCGGCCCGTCGAAGTCGGACTCGTCGGCGATATTGCCGATATCCGCGGCGGACATAGGCTCGACGCCTTTGTTGGGCGAAAAGGGGTTGATGATCCAGCCGGTGGACTGACCATCAAAGCTGCGAATGAGAGTTTGACCCTGAATGGTGACTTCGATGTGCATTTTGCCGGGACGCTCGAGTTCCACGAGAAAAGGTCCGCTCGCGCCGCCAAAATCGATGGTTCCGGAAATGCGTTGAGCATGCACGGCTTTGATTTTGGAGACTCCGCCCCGCGCAGCTAAAACCTTGGTGACGATTTCGTCGGCGGTCTGTGCCGCGGCGGTAAACGGAAGGACCAGCAGAATCGCGAAGCAAAACAGTTTAATTTTCATGGACGGGTTGGAAAGAAGCGCGGCGCCTTCCCTTAGTTAATGGTAAGAGGAGCGGTCGCGGAGGTCAATTTCGAGAAAGCTCCGGCGCGCGAGCAGCGTCTAATGGCACGCGCCGGTACCGGAATCGGCCGCCCTGCCCTTGTGCAATGAGGGAAGTGAAAGGGCTTAAAGCCAGGCCAACGAAGGTTAGGTAAAAAATTCTCTTGGAGTTTTGAAACTTCATATTCATATAACATCCTCGCTTTTTTTTAAAAGCATGGGCAGACAAGCTGGCGTGTGTAACCGGCCTACGGCCGCCTCGATTGTTGGGTGCTATTTGAGATGAGCGGGAAGCGGGAGAGGTGAATCCGGTTAATGAATGGTTAAAAGCGAGCGAGCAGACACTAGACTGCTGTTCGAGAAGTCCCATCGCTTTGTATGTAACCGTAGGCCATGCGCGGGGTGTTGAAAGCCCAGCCGGGATTGCCGTCGCGGTCGAGGAGAACGAGACCGCCAGTGGCGTGGGTGCGACGGGCCAGAATTTCCACGGTGTTGCTGGCGGCAGTCATCGAACTGCCGGCTGCGGAGGTTCGCAGAAAATCGGTCGCCGTTTTGGCCATCACGATTTTCATTATGGCTTCACCGTATCCGGTGCAGGAGACGGCGCCGGCTTCGGCGTCGGCGTAACAGCCGCAACCGATCAGCGGAGAATCGCCGACGCGGCCGGGAAGTTTGCAACAGGTTCCTCCCGTGGAAGTGGCGGCGAAGAGGCGGCCGTCGCGATCCATGGCTACAGCTCCGACGGTACCTTGTTCGTGGCCACGATGAAAAGCGGCGGCGTGTTTGTCCACCTTGCATTTTGACCAGGCGTCGCGTTCCGCTTCGGTAATTAATTCTTCCGGTGCGCAAAGCTTGATTCCTTGTTCATGCGCAAAGCGTTCGGCGCCTTCCGCGACGAGCATCATGTGCGGGCAATTTTCGAATACCTTGCGCGCGAGGCGAACCGGATTGCGCACGTGTTGGAGAGTCGCGGCAGCGCCGGCGCGCAGCGTGGAACCGTCCATCACGATGGCATCGCATTCGACTAGGCCGTCGAGATTCAGGTGCGAGCCGTAGCCTGCGTCAAAAACGGGATCGTCTTCCAGGATCACGACGGCGGCTTCGATGGCATCGAGCGCAGATCCGCCAGCTTCCAGAATGCCCCAAGCCGCGGCCAGTGCGCGTTCGCAACCAGACTTACAGGCGGAAACCGCGGCATCGGGAATATCCCAAGCCCCACCGTGAACGATCAGTGACGGTTTCATTAGTCGAACGAGCATGGCAAAGCAGTCTCGCTTTGTCCACGAAGTCCACGCATCAGTGTTCGAAATGAATAGTCCGGAGTTGCGCGAAAATCTAGAAGAAGAAATCGAGTAGAACAAACAGTGGGGCGGCGATCAGTAGGGCGGCGGAGCGATAGACGAGCGCTCGAGGCATGCGGCTTAGTGAACCGGCAAAAAACTCGGGAAGCAGTTTCAGGCGCGATTGTTCCCGCGGGCTATAAAACGGTCCAACCGGGGTGTAACGAGAGAGATTGCGGCGGAGGACGCCCACCTCGCTATAAATCCAGACGGACACATCTTCGCGTCCGCGCCACATGGTTACGGCGCCGACTAGAAAAAATAAGTACCCGAACACCGTTAAAAGCCCGAGTTCCGGGCCCGCTCCCCAATACATATGATCCTCATAAGTTGGCCAACCCACATTATCGAATAAGACGATGGTGAAAGGCCGATGGCTACGCTTCTTCGTGAATGGTGGTCAGGCGTACGACTTCGAACTCCTTTTTGCCGGCGGGGGTGGCTACTTCAATTTCATCGCCGACTTTGCGGTTGAGGAGAGCTTTGCCGATGGGCGAGGTTGTGGAGATCAACCCTTTCTCGGCATCGGCTTCCTCGGTGCTCACCAGCTTGTATTCAATTTTCACGTCCCGCTGCATGTCCAGAACGACCAGGCGAGAGCCATAACCGGCACGATCCTTGGGGATATTGGTGAGATTCAGCATGCCCAGGTCGCCGAGGCGCTTTTTCAGCTGGCCAATGCGCGCGTTGACGAAGCCCTGACGTTCCTTAGCGTATTTGTACTCGGCGTTTTCGGAAAGGTCGCCGTGAGCGCGGGCGACGGCAATCTCTTTGGGGAGATCGACATTCAGTTCATGCGAGAGGTGGTCGATTTCTTCGAGCAGCTTCTGTTTTATTTTGGCGAGCGGGTCGGGCATGGTGGTAGTCATCTAGCTTTTTGTGCGCCTCAAAAACACCGCGGAGTCCGAAGGATGACGGACCCCGCGCATGGATGATTATAGATGGGGTGGAATTGCGGCCACAAGGGTGTTCGCACCAGAAACGGGCCGTTGGCTGGAAGGCCGCCCGTCGAGCTACTTGACCTTGATGTCCAAAGACTGGGCTTTGGTGTTGCCGGCGGCATCCTGGATGGTCAGGGTATAGGTGGTGTCCTTCGTGGGAGAGACTTCAACGCAGCGGTTGTAGGAGGGCCATACGGGGTTATCCTGCGGCTCGAGCTTGACGGTTTTGGCGTTGGCGACGCCGTAGCACAGTTGCAGGCTGTCGCCGCGATGCACTACGCCAGCGCTGGCGTAGAAACTTTGGATGGCCAGTTCCTTACCCCCCATCTGTTCAACCGTCTGGCGATCGGCCTCCCGCTGTTTCTGGGATTTCTCTTCCGTAGCGCGTCCCTGGATATTTCGGTTTTCCTGCCAGCGCGCAAAGAAAATCCAAAGTACATAAAGCAGCACGGCGAGCAAAGCAAGCCAGGAGTACAGGATCCAATTTTTAAGCGCCGGCTTGGGCGCTGGATTTTGTTCGGCCAACATAGGAGACCTTATCTACAGATGCAGGAACCTGGAAAGTGCGAAGCGCGAAATATCATAGCACCACGCGCCAGACCCCCAACGGTTTAGAGCTTTCCCGGCATCAAAAATTTGTGGGCGGCGGCAAAACACGAATTCGCCGGGTGTATTCCTGCGATTTTCGTGTAGCCTTCCATGCAGCAAATGCCATTTGAATAAGATGTGCACGTTCGCTGCGCGGCATCAGGCCCACCGTGGACTGCAAATATAAGGAGAGACTTTCGCGATGGGACACCGATTCAAGGCATTAGCCTTTATCTTGTCGTGTCAGTGCTTTGTGGCGCTCAGTTATGGCCAAGCGCAGCGGCAACCGGCCGCCGATCTGATTATCACCAACGCGAAAGTTTGGACGGTGGATAAGGCTATCCCGACGGCGCAGGCTGTCGCTGTGCTTGGCGACCACATTGTGGCCGTGGGCTCGAACGCCGATGCGGATGTGTGGCGCGGTCCGCAAACGCAGGTGATCGATGCGGCGGGGAAGCTGCTGGTGCCGGGGTTCAACGATTCGCATGTGCATTTCATCAGTGGAGGAGCGCAGCTCGACAACGTGCAGCTGAACGACGTGACCAGCGCGGAAGAATTTATGCGGCGTATCGGCGAGCAGGTGCGGGCAGTCCCGACTGGCGGCTGGATTCTGGGCGGCGACTGGGATGAAACAAAGTGGAGTCCCGCGGAGATACCCACGAAGCACACGATAGATTCTGTGACGCCGGACACGCCGGTGTTTGTGAGCCGCTATGACGGGCACATGGGGTTGGCAAATTCCGTGGCCTTGAAGCTGGCGGGGATTGATAAATCAACGCCGGAAGTGCCGGGCGGCGCCATCGTGCGCGACGCGCAGGGGAATCCTACCGGTGCGCTGAAAGATGCGGCGATGAGCTACATCTATAAGGCTATTCCGCAACTGACGCACGAGCAACGCGCGCATGCCGCGGCGCGAGCGTTGGCGCATGCGGCTTCGGTGGGCGTTACCAGCGTGCAGGATATGAATCCGGACTACGCGGATATCGCCATGTACGCGGAATTGCTGGAACGCGGACAACTGACCACGCAAATTTATGCCGCGCCGCCGGTCGCGTTTGTGGATGATCAGGCAAAAGTCGGAGTGCGCCACAGCTTCGGGGGACCATTTTTGCGCATTGGCGCGGTGAAAGGTTACGCGGATGGATCGCTGGGTTCACGCACGGCTTATTTTTTCGATGGGTTCGATGATCAGCCGGAGAACCACGGGTTGCTCTCCGATGAAATGCAGCCGCTATCGCGAATGCGCGGCCATATGATGACCGCCGACGCGGCGGGTATCCAGATTTGCACGCATGCCATTGGGGATCAGGGAATCTCCATGATTTTGGATCTGTATGCGGAGTTGGTGAAAGCGCACGGGGCTGCAGACCGGCGCTTACGGATTGAACATTGCCAGCACATGGCGGCGAAAGACTTTGATCGCTTCGATCAACTGAACGTGATTGCTTCCGTGCAGCCATACCATGCGATCGATGATGGGCGTTGGGCGGAGGCGCGGATTGGACATGAGCGCTCAAGCCGGACGTACGCGTTCCGGACATTTTTGGATCATCATGTTCGGCTGGCGTTTGGGACGGACTGGAATGTTGCGCCGCTGAATCCCATGTTCACGCTGTATGCGGCGGTGACGCGCGCGACGCTGGACGGCAAACATCCGGACGGCTGGTTCCCGGAGCAGAAATTGACGATCACGGAAGCCATCGAGGCGTACACCATGGGTTCCGCGTATGCGGAGTTCCAGGAGAAGAGTAAGGGATCGATCAGTGCGGGAAAACTGGCGGATATGGTTTTGCTCAGCGACGACATTCTCACCATCCAGCCAGAGAAAATCCGCGACGTGAAAGTGCTGAAGTCATTTGTCGGCGGCAAAATGATTTTTGACAGCAGCACCATCCATAATTAACAGCCTTTCGTTTTAGGACTGCTGGAGTGAATATCGCGCTTCCATAGATTCCCTTCCGGTTATATCCTCTTCGGCGACCCAACTTGCTCAGGAGACTCATGCGCAAAACTTTATTCGGGCTTGTGTGCTTGTTATTCTCTTCCAGTCTGGCTCAAGCAGCGCCGGGGGCGGTGCGTTGCGGGAAATTATTGGACGTACGGTCGGGGCGAATGCTGAGCGATCAGATCATTTCCTTCGACGCCAGTGGCACGATCACAGCGGTTGGCTCGGCGGGCGCGAGTTCGTCAGGCACTGATGGCGCAATCATCGATCTTTCGAATGCCACATGCCTGCCCGGGCTGATTGATATGCACACGCATCTGACTTCGAATCCTACCGACGCGGGTTATGCGTCACTGGGAATATCTTTTCCGAGGGAAGCAATCACCGGGGTAAAGAACGCGCGGCTTACCCTGCGCGCTGGATTCACCACGGTGCGAAATGTGGGCGCCAGCGGCTTCACCGACGTGGCGCTGCGCGATGGCATTAACGAAGGAGACATCGAAGGGCCGCGAATGCGCGTGTCCGGTCCGCCGCTGGGGATTACCGGCGGGCATTGCGACAACAATCTGCTGCCGTCCGAATTTCATTACAGATCGGAAGGCGTGGCCGACAGTCCGTGGGCCGCTCGCGCAAAAGTTCGCGAGACGGTCAAGTACGGCGCCGATGTGATCAAGGTTTGCGCTTCCGGTGGCGTGCTCAGCAAGGGGGATCAGCCCGGGACCGCGCAGTATACGCTGGAAGAATTGCGGGCAATCGCCGAAGAAGCACATAAGCTCGGGCGAAAGGTTGCTGCGCACGCGCACGGGACGCAGTCGATTAAAGACGCCATTCAGGCAGGGATTGATTCGATTGAGCATTCCAGTCTGATTGACGATGAAGGCATTGCGATGGCTAAGCAGCACGGCACCTATCTGGTGTTCGACATCTACAATGACGATTTTATTCTGCAGGAGGGCGCCAAGGCTGGAATGCTGGCGGAATCGATCGAAAAAGAGAAAAAAATCGGCCGGTTGCAACGGGAAAACTTTCGGCACGCCTGGCAAAGCGGCGCGAAGATCGCTTTCGGCACGGACAGCGGGGTGTATCCTCATGGCGATAACGCGCGGCAATTCGCCAAAATGGTGGAATGGGGCATGAAGCCGATAGAGGCGATTCAGGCCGCAACAATGAGCGCCGCTGATCTGCTGGGGTGGGCTGATAAAGTAGGAACACTCGAAACGGGGCATTACGCGGATGTCATCGCGGTGTCAGGCGATCCGACCTCGGACGTGCGGACACTGGAGTCCGTGAAATTTGTGATGAAGGGCGGCGTGGTGGCGCGCAACGATTTTGCGGGCAGGTAAAATTGCTGTCGGGGTATGGTAATTTCACAAAGCGTAATCAGCCTCAACGAATCGTGATTTGCAAACACATATTAGAGGGGTTCAAATGGGTGCCTCTGAAGTTTTGCTGTTGGCCTTTCTTGTCGGGGTAGTGGCGGGCTTGCGCTCGTTGACGGCTCCGGCGGTTCTGGCGTGGGCCGCGCACCACAACTGGCTGAACATCCACAATTCACCACTCTCTTTTATGGCTTCGAGGGCGGCGATGATCATTTTTACTTTGCTGGCCGTCGGCGAACTGATTGCGGACCAGTTACCGGCTACGCCGCCGCGGACTGCTCCTCCCGGCTTGATTGCACGCATCGTGATGGGCGCATTATGCGGCGCAGGAATTGCCATAGCGGGCTCGCAATCTTTGATAGTAGGGGCGCTGCTGGGCGTAGTTGGTGCGTTGGTGGGCACATTTGGCGGCTACCAAGCGCGTACGCGATTAGTGAGATCGCTCAAAGTCCCTGACCTGGCGATTGCGACGCTGGAAGATATCGTGGCGATTGGCGGCGGTCTTTTCATCGTGTCGCGGTTTTAGATTTGAATATCTCTCGCAAAATCGATGTCGTTGGCGTGGGACTGAACGCCACCGACACGTTGATTCCTCTTCCGCACTATCCCGCGCTGGGATCCAAAGTGGAATTTCGCTCTGCGAATATTCTGTCCGGCGGGCAGGTGGCTTCGGCGGTGATGGCGTGCCAGCGCTGGGGATTGCGCACGCGCTATGTCGGAAAAGTTGGAGATGATCACGCCGCGGAAATTCATCGCACGGAGTTTGCGAATGCGGGCGTCGAGACACATCTGCTCACCGCGCCGGGTTGCACCAGCCAACAGGCATTTATTCTCGTTGATGATGAGGGCGAGCGCACCGTGCTGTGGAAGCGCGACGGGCGTTTGAGGCTCCGCCCTGCGGAATTGAAACGCGAATGGATCGTCGATGCGGGCGCTCTGCACGTGGATGGACATGACACAGAGGCGGCGAAGACTGCGGCACAATGGGCGCGAGTTGCCGGAGTGCCGGTGGTCGCGGATCTGGACGACGTTTATCCCGGCGTAGAAGGCTTGCTTCCGAATATCGATTACCTGATCACCAGCCGAGACATACCGGGGCGTCTGACGGGAGAGCAGGATTTGCACCAATCGCTGCGCGAAGTCCAGAAACAATATGGTTGCCGGCTGGCGGCGGCCACACTGGGACATGAAGGGGTACTGGCGTGGGACGGTTCGCAATTTCACTACGCCCCGGCGTTTCGTGTCGAACCTGTGGATACCACCGGCGCGGGCGATATTTTTCACGCGGGTTTTCTTTTTGGATTGGTGCAAGGCTGGGCGCTGCCGCGACAGCTTGAATTTGCCTGCGCCGCCGCGGCTTTGAACTGCGAAGCGATTGGCGCGCGAGGCGGTATTCGAACTGTCGAAGCAATAGAAAACTTGATGGCGGTGGGTGACCGGCACACGACCGCATTCGGTCCTGCCCCGCATACCGTTTAGTCCGCACAAAGGCGTTGTCTTAGAATTTTCTCATTGCTTGAACAGCCTCAAGCATTGAATGGGATGCTGCCTGACGTTTCCCTCTTTGGGAAACGTGCACTCGAGCACAGTATTTGTATGCGTAACTCCTGATACTTGATGCTCAATCGCATCACAGGAGAATCATGCTCAAGACATTTACGATTGCATTCGCAGTAGCAGCAATTCTTACCACACCCACGAAAGCGCAGAATCACACGCAAATGCCGGCGGATTCAGGCAATCCTACGCCCACGTTTCGCGTAAACGTGGTCAGCCGCAGCACTCCGGCGATCAGTTACCGCCACCGCAGTGGAGCAACCAAGGTAAATTTTCTAGGAACAGATTTGATGGGTGGTGCCCGCGGCGAAGCAAAAGTTGAGAGCAAGCGTGGCGCGCTGGAAATTGAAGTGGAATTTTCCGGCCTGGACCGGCCGACGAGCTTCAGCACCGAATATCTGACGTATGTGCTGTGGGCGATTTCTCCCGAGGGCCGCCCGGTAAATATTGGCGAAGTGCTGGTGGGCGAAAATCGCCGCAGCAAGCTGGACGTGACCACGGACCTTCAGGCGTTCGCGATGATCGTGACTGCGGAACCTTATTATGCGGTGCGGCGCCCCAGCAACCTGGTGGTTCTCGAGAATGTGGTGCGCGCGGACACTAAGGGCTCCACCGAATCAGTGCACGCCAGGTATGCATTGATTGATCGCGGCGGGTATCTGCCCACGGGCTACAAGTTTGATCCGGTGGTTTTGAGCGCCAAGTTGCCACTGGAATTTTTTGAAGCGCGCAATGCCATGCGCATTGCGCAGTCAGCAGGGGCGGAACGCTACGCCGCAGACAGCTACCGCAAAGCGGCGCGCCAGATGGACGAAGCGGACGCCATGGCAAGTTCCCGGCACGAAGACAAGAAAGCGCTGATAGCGCTGTCGCGTGAAGTGGTGGAGAAGGCGGAAGATGCGCGCGAAATTTCCGTGAAACACATAGATGAAGAACGCGTTGCGCGTGAACGCAGGGCCGGTGAAGGACGGGAGGCGGATGCGAAGGCGCGGGCCAATGAAGCCGAATCGGAAACCGCGGAAGCGCTTCGTGAGCGCAATGAAGCCAATCGCAAGAATCGCGATGCGCAAGCCGCCGCTCAACAGGCTGCCGGAGCGCAAGCGGATGCGGAACGAGATCGCAATGCAGCGGAGCAAAAGCAACAAGCCGCGGAAGCAGATTCTGACCGGAACCGCGCTAATGCGGCTTCCTCTGACGCACAACTGCAGCAGGCGCTCCGCGATCGCGAGGATATTCGCGCGCGATTGCTGCAGCAATTCAATTTGATTTTGGAAACGCGTGATA
>JALYLI010000070.1 GCA_030774335.1 Acidobacteriota bacterium
AACTACAACGCCGAGTACGGCCGCGCCACCGGCGGCGTAATCAACATCGTCACCAAGAGCGGCGGTAACGAGGTTCACGGCGACGCCTTTGGCTTTTTCCGCAACAAATCCTTCCAGGCGCGCAACGCCTTTTCTGGCCAGATCGATCCCGTCACCGGCGCTCTTACTCCCGTGAAACAGGCGTACACCCGCGTGCAGGCTGGGCTTACGCTGGGTGGTGCGCTGAGAAAAGACAAAACGTTTTATTTTTTCTCCTACGAAGATACGTTGCGGGAAGAAACGGGATTCTCCAGCATCGGCATTGACAATTTTGGTTTGCAAACGGTCACGCTACCCACTCCCAACGGCCCGCTGGCGGTGCAGTTGACTGCGCCACAAGCCGCGGCCGTGAATTCCCTGCTGACGTCCGGCGATCCGACGCTGAAGCTGCAAAATCTGGCCGTGCAATACGGCGTTCTCTACGGCTCCGCTTCCAGCGTCGCGCTCAACAGCCTCGATTTCGGCGCTGTCTCCGCGGGGGCGACGATGGGCTTCCTGAATCCTGGCCCGGGCCCACAATTTCCAATTCCGGTCAGTTGCCCTGCCAACCAGACGGTAAACGCCGTCAATTGTTCCGCGATCGGAGAAGGCATCGCTCCGCTTCCCGCTTCCTTCGTGGGATTGAATTCGCTGCGTGGCAATTTCCCGGTCACCGAAAAAACCAGTTTGTGGTCCGCGCGCCTGGATCAGCGCTGGAGCGACCGCAACTCTTCATTCTTACGCGTCGGCATCTCCCCGTCCCTCGTCACCGGAATACAATCCACCTCACAAAATCAGGTTTTTGGACAAAACGCTGGTACCCGCGCGGGCGTGAACCAGTCGCGCGATTTTTCGATTGTCGCACAGCATGACACCATCGTCAGCGACACCGCCTTCAACGAATTTCGCTTTCAATACGCGCGCCGCGGCCTGCATTTTGGATTTTCCAAGCTGCCTGGCGGCTCCGATATCGGCGTCAATATACCCGGCTTCGCTTATTTCGGACGCGAGCCCTACTCCACGGTGGACCGCATCGAGCGCCGCACCGAGTTCACTGATCACGTCACACTGCTCCACGGCCGCCACACTTTCAAAATGGGTGGCGACGTAAACGTCGTGCAGTTGCGCTCCGGCAGATCGCAGATCTTTCAGCTCGATTTCGGCGGTGACGTAAACTTCGGCGGTTTGAACGCGTCCACCTTTGGATTTCCTGATTCCGTGCCCGTCGGCGGCGGCAATTCGATCGCTCTACCGGCCACCACCGGTTTGCAGTCCTACGGCCTGGGACTTCCCACCACTTATATTCAGGGCATCGGCGACTCCAATCGCCCCTTTGATAATTTGCCCTTCGCGTTTTTCTTTCAAGATAGCTGGCGCGTGAGCAAGAAATTCACCGTGAACTACGGTGTGCGCTACGACATAGAAATTACCCCTCTGGCTCGCGCGGCTACGGCCATCAACCAGGCCGCTGAAGACGCCCTGGGAGTCACTGAAGGAATTCCGCGGGACAACAACAACATCGCCCCGCGCCTCGGCATCGCCTGGGACCCGCGGGGCGACGGCAAGATGGTGATTCGCGCCGGCTATGGCATTTTTTATGACCACCCGCTCCTGGCGGTCGCATTCAACTCCTTCACTGCGGAGGGTGGCCGTTCCGTGCAACTACTCTCGGCAGGCGGAACACCGTCTGCGTGTGGTCTGGTCACCACCGTTTGCGGACCCGGCCTCGACAGCACCAGCAATTTGAATGGCTCCTCCATTTTCCAGGGCGTTCTCAACGCCCTGCCGAACATGGGCTACCTGCCCGACCAGCAACGCTTCGATCCGTTACTGCAAGATTCGCTCTTCGCCAACCAGAATTATCTGGCGGCGGGATTTCCACTGCCCATCTTGCCCTTCACTTTGCCGGTCGCTAAAAATTTCCGCTACGGTTACGCCCAGCAAGGCAATCTCACTATCGAAAAAGAAATCGCCGGTTCCTGGAAAATCAGCGCGGGCTATCAATACACGCGCGGCCTCAAACTAAATCGTCCGGTAGACATCAACTCCACCGATCCGCAGTTACTTGCCAATAATCTGCTTTTCGCCGACGCCGCTGGCCTGGGATTTACCAATCCTGTTACGGTCGTCGCACCCGCCGCGACGTTCGCTCCTGGAACAAACGGATCAAATACTTGCGGCGTAAACGTAATTGCTCCGCAGGCGCTCGGCGTTTTGTTCGGCTGCCCGGTGGCCGCCTTCAACGGTCAATTCGTCGGCACCCCGGCGTTCTTCAATTTCTTCCGGCCATCCGGGCCGAATCCCTCGTTCGCCACCGCCGTCGGCATGGGTGACGCCGCGGTCGGTTATGCTACGCAAGTCGCGCTCGCCCGCGCCGCAGGCTACCCCGCCGGTTTCGGTGTGCCGGTTCCGTTCAACAGCGTGGACGCCCAGCAATCCAGCGGCAGTTCCATCTATCATGCGCTGACCATCAATCTCACCAAGCGCTTCTCGCACGGATTCGAACTGCTTTCCAGCTACACGTGGTCGCATTCCATTGATGATTCCACCGACCTGCAATCCACCCTAGAGCCGCAGGACAGCCGCTTCCCTTTCCTCGAGCGCAGCAACTCCGACAACGACCAGCGCCATCGCTGGGTCACTAGCGCCGTATTTCAAACCGCGGACGCCCACGGCGGAGACAGCGCCTGGCGTCATTTCGCCGGAGGCTTCACCCTCGCGCCCATCATTGAACTATCTTCCGGCCGCCCCTTCAACATCATCACCGGCACGGACACGCGCCTAGACTTGGGCGCATCGCAGGCGCGTCCCTCGGTTGGTGCCGGCACCACTTCGCCCTTCATTCCCGGGGCGACTTTTTCAGTCGCCGATCAATGCCTGACTAACGAATTCACCACATTTTCCGTTCCGGGCATCACGCCTCCCGCAGGTTGCAACGGCGTGCTCGGCCGCAATCGCTACACCAGCCCCGGCTTCTTTCAGTGGGACATGCGCGTTTCCAAGCGCATCCCCATGGGGGAACGCTTCCGCCTGGAGTTGATCGCCGATGCCTTCAACCTGTTCAATCGCACCAACGTCGCCGCCGTCAACCAGCTCTGCGATCCCACCGCTGGCTCAACTTGCGCCGCCGGTCAGCCCACATCTTCGTACGACGCGCGCCAGTTTCAATTCGCGCTGAAACTCTACTGGTAACTTCCAGCGAAGGCGCAATTTGAGGCAAGGAGACGAAGTGTTCTCTGAAACATATCGCACAGCCCGCTCGTTTATTCGACCATGAATGTCTCACACCTAATTAACTATGCTTTTCGGCAGTTCAAAAATAGCCCCAGTTTTTTCTTGATTGCCGTGTCCGCCTTGGCCCTGGGCATAGGCGCCAACACCGCTATCTTCACCGCTGTGGAAGCTCTCCTGCTACGCTCGTTGCCGTATGGCGAACCGGGACGCCTAGTCATGGTGTGGGAAGAGGCGTCATTTATCGGCTTCTCGCACAACACCCCAGCTCCCGCGAACTACAAAGATTGGCGTGAGGGGAACCAGGTCTTTACCGACATGGCCGCGTTCCGCTATCAAACCGCAAGCCTCACCGGGGACCAAGCCCCGGAACAACTAATGGGCGGTACAGTCACGCCCAATTTTTTTGATGTCTTGAAAGTTCAACCCTTCTTGGGCCGCCGCTGGACAGCGGCGGAAGACGCGGCGAAAAGCGACTGCGTGGTCATCAGCTACAAGCTCTGGCAGCGTCGCTTCGGAAGTGATCCTCGAATTATTGGCCGTAGTATTTTGATGGACGGCAAAACCACGACAGTCCTGGGAGTCATGCCCCGCGATTTCTTTTTCCCCTCTCGAGACAGGGAATTCTGGACCGCCGGTTACTTCACACCGGAGGTGATGGTGTTACGACAGTCGCATTTCCTGACGGTCGTTGCGCGTTTGAAACCAGACGCCAGCCCGAACAGTGCTCAGCGCGACTTAAACCTTATCGCCACCCGTCTCGCGCACGCTTACCCGGTGAGCAACACGAATATCGGTGCCGTGGTCATACCGCTGCAACGAGAATTTGCCGGTGACGCTCGCGCCAGCTTGTGGGTTTTGCAGATTGCTTCCTTCTTTGTCCTTCTCATCGCCTGCTCCAATCTTGCAAATTTGTTATTGGCGCGCGCTTCCGGCCGCCGCCGGGAAATTGCAGTTCGCCTCGCCCTGGGCGCTGGACGGAAAGAGATTGTCGGTCAACTTCTGACCGAGAGCTTGCTGGTGTCGCTTGCCGGCGGAGCGCTGGCATTGTGGCTCAGCCAAGTCTGCTGGCAGTTACTGGGAAGATTCGTCCCGGAACAGATGGCGGGGACGTCGTTACCGCTCAATGTGACCGTGCTGCTCTTTACTTTGGCGATTTCCGCATTGTCCGGCATCTGTTTTGGCCTGGTTCCTGCATTAAAGGTAACTCGCCTGTCCATCCACGATGCCCTGAAGGAGGGCGGGCGCTCGGGCGAATCGCGCCAGAGCATGCGGCTGCGGGATGCACTGGTGGTGGTGCAGTTTGCTCTCGCGCTGGCTCTGCTCGTTGGCGCTGGCCTGATGATTCAAACGGTATGGAATCTGCGCAAGGTCGATCTGGGATTCCGCTCCGACCATATGCTCGTCGGAATCGTTCGCTTGCCCGATACGAAGTACGACACGGACACGAAAATTCGTAACTTCTATCGGCAGGTGCTCGAAGCACTGCGAACTAAACCGGGCATCGTAAGCGCCGGATTTGCTTCCGACGCTCCGTTCACTTCGGAAGGTGACACCGAAGCGTACTTGGTCGAAGGCGAGCCGCCGCTTCAGCCCGGGCAGTTAAACGACGCATTGTACCGCGAAGTTACGGCAGGCTATCTGGAAGCCGTTGGGGCGACCCGCGTGGAGGGCCGCTTCCTGGAGGCCAGCGACGTTGAAACCTCGCAGCCGGCCGTGGTCGTAAACGAATTCCTTGCCAAACGCCACTAGCCCGGCCAAAGCGCAATCGGAAAGCATCTTCGGTTTGGCGGCGAACTAAAGGATCCGTTGCAAACAGTAGTTGGGGTCGTGGCTAATCTCAGCGAACGAGGCCTCCTGCTGAATATGAAGCCCGCGGTTTATCTTTCTACCGAACAAGTAAAACGTCCCGGCGCAGGATATCTCGCGGTGCGCACCAAGCTGGACCCCGTGGCCGCTGCGAAAAGTTTGCGAACTGCGGTGTGGGCCGTCGATTCGCAGCAGCCTGTGGCTCAACTTCGCAGCATGGACGACCTCATCGACTCCAATGTCGCCGATCGCAAGCGCCCCATGATATTGCTCGGCGTTTTCGCTGGGCTGGCTCTGGTCCTCGCGTGCATTGGCGTTTACGGCGTGCTTGCTTACT
>JALYLI010000071.1 GCA_030774335.1 Acidobacteriota bacterium
GATGCGCTCAATAATTTAGGCATGCTTTCGTATGAGCAAGGAATGCTGGAAGATGCCACGCAGCTTTTCCGGCGCGCCGTGGAGCTGCACCCTGATCACGTAATCTCGCACTTCAATCTGGGCAGCGTACTGGAAGAAACGGGGAAACTCGATCAGGCTCGCCATCATCTACGGCTGGCGGTGCGCCTCGATGGACAACATGCCGACGCACACTACAACCTGGCTTTTGTGTGCGACAAGACTGGCGCGTACGTCGAAGCGCGGCGGCATTGGAAGCGGTATCTGGAGCTCGACCCCAACAGTTCGTGGGCCACTTACGCGCGCAAACGCCTCAGCAACAAAAAATAGACACACCATTCGCTAGAATTCTTTTCCATTGTCGCCTTCAAAATCATCAATGGAAGGCGGCGGGGCATTCTGCTTCTCCAGCGCTTGCCGAAGCCATTTTTGCAGGATCGAGAGAAACACCGGTTTGACTTCGCGGAATGCCATACCCATGCCCAACGTGGGCTGAGCATAGATTACTGTGGCGCTGGCTTCAAAGGATTGGCCGCCGGCGACGATCTTTACGGTCACGTTGGTTCCGCGAGGTAATGGAGTCCTCGTATCGAGGTAACACCCATACAAGCTGAGTTCGTTTACCCGAGTTTTCTCTCCGTCTTGCACACCGGGACGTAGTATCTCGGCAGGTGCAGAGAATGGGAATCTGGGCGTTCGACGTATGGGCTGTTCCATTGTTCACGAGACTCGAAGTCCGGCAGCTGATTTACGAGCAAAAAGCCTGGCGTTTATCGTAGCCAAGGAGCGAATCGCGGACGTGACAGGTTCGCTGTAGGGGTGAGTGTAGTTTGTCGTAGCGTGAGCGAGTTGTCACTGTACGTGCCAGTTTTGTGTCGTATTTGCCCATGACCCAATTGCGCGCTAACAACATTGTCGGTTACCACGGTGCTTTGGTAGAGTTCACTGGCGTCTAGATTCGCGCGGAGACAATTCACGTGGCTATTTCTCAAGAACTGCTGGATATCCTGGTTTGCCCTGTTTGCAAAAGTCCCGTGAAGATGCTGGCGGATAAATCCGGCTTGAAATGCCAGCAATGCAGGCGCGTGTATCCGATCCGCGATGACATTCCGGTAATGCTGCCGGAAGAAGCAAAGATCGCGAACGACTGAAAAACCACGTAAGAGCGGCGCTTATTCTCGCCGCGCCTCGAGTCACTGCGTGCTTACGTTATACTGATTCTCACCGCTCGCAGGGCGGGAGAAAAACATGTCCTTACTAGACCCACCGGTAGAAAAACCGCACAAGTCTCGAGCCATGGCCTTCACTTTGGCGGCCCTGGGGTTTGTGTTGCTGGTGATTTTATATTTTGCTTTCCGCTACTACCCGGAGAAGCGCGCGGCGGAACATTTCTTTGACGCGCTGGTAGCGGGCGATACTTCGACTGCCTATCAACTGTGGAAACCCGGCGCCAGTTATCAGATGAAGGATTTTCTGGCGGACTGGGGTCCCGAAGGCTATTACGGGCCGGTGAAAAGTTACCAGATCAAGAAAGTAACTTCGCCGGTCGGAGCCAATGCCATTGCGGTGCAAGTGGAAATCAGCCCCTATGCGCCTCTGCCAGATATAGGCGACCAGGAAAAAAGCCGCAAAACGCGGGTGTTGAGCGTTTGGGTGCTGACCAAAGACAAGTCATTCAGTTTCCCGCCGTAAAAATGCAATCCTAAAAGCATGGTGATTTCCCGTGAGCGCTGAGCAACGGAAGCTGCGCGTTGGTGTGCTATTTGGCGGGCGTTCCGGCGAGCATGAAGTGTCGCTGGCTTCGGCGGCATCCATCATTCGCGGCCTCGATCCCAATAAATATGAAGCGGTGCCGATAGGCATCACCAAGGAAGGCCACTGGCTGGCTGGGGCGGGTGCGCAAAAGATGCTGCCGGAAGTGTTGAAGACCGGGCAGCGGGTGGCGATGAGCGCGGATCCCAGTGACACTGCGCTGTTAAGCCTGGACGGGGCTGCGCGCGGACAGAAACTTGATGTGATTTTCCCGGTGATTCACGGAACGTTCGGCGAAGACGGAACCATGCAGGGATTGCTGGAATTGGCGGGCCTGCCGTTTGTGGGCGCGGGAGTTTTGGGCTCAGCCATCGGGATGGACAAGGACGTCGCGAAAAAACTGCTGCAAGTCGCGGGAATTCCGGTGGTGCCGTGGATTGCTGTGCAGCGGGCGGACTGGGAGCGCAATCCCAAAGAAATCCGGCGCGCCGTGGAGAAGAAATTCAAATATCCCGTTTTTGTGAAGCCCGCGACGCTCGGGTCTTCTGTCGGCATGACCAAAGTGCATTCGCGCGCGGAACTGGGTCCGGCGCTTAATCTGGCGGCGGAGTTTGCAATGAAGATTCTTGTGGAGCGCGCGGTGAGCGCCCGCGAGATTGAAGTGTCGGTCCTGGGCAATCACGACCCGCAGGCGTCGATTCCCGGAGAGATCGTGCCGCACAGGGAGTTTTACGATTACACCGCGAAGTACCTGGAAGACGGCACGCAGCTTTTGATTCCCGCGAAGTTGAAGAAATCAGAAATCAAGCAGGTGCAGGCGATGGCCGTTGCGGCATTCCGCGCCCTGGAACTAAGCGGCATGGCGCGGGTGGATTTTTTTATCGAAAAGCGCGGCGGAAAGATCTTCCTGAATGAAGTGAATACCATTCCGGGGTTCACTTCTATCAGCATGTATCCGAAATTGTGGGAAGCTTGCGGGATTCCGTTTCGGGAGTTGATCAGCAAATTGATTGATTTGGCGTTGGAGCAACACCGGGAAAAGGCGCGAACGAAGTATCAGATTGAGTTGCCGGAAGGTGCGGGCGGCGCGCTGGCCTAGAGCATTAAGCGTTGGTTTGGAAGGGGATTTACGGTTTGCAGGGTTGGTAGCAGAAAGTTTTCCTCAGGCGCTGAAGCCCGTGCCTCCTAGGGGTGGTTAGAGGATTTTTTGGCCGAGGCCGGAGAGAATTAGTTCCACCCCGAGCAGCGCGGTGCGATTGTGTTCGTCAATGACTGGATTGATTTCTACAATTTCCATGGAGGCCATGGCGTCGCTGTCGGCAATCATTTCCATGGCCAGATGCGCTTCGCGATAGGTAACGCCTCCGCGTACGGGCGTGCCTACGCCGGGGGCGTCAGAGGGATCCACGAAGTCCATGTCCAGGCTGACGGAGATGCCGTCGGTGTCGTCGGTGGCGTATTTCAACGCGTCAGCCATGACCTCGCGCATGCCGCGCTCGTCGATGTCGCGCATGGTGAACACGCGCACGCCGGATTTTTTGACCAGCCGACGCTCCTGGGTATCGAGGTCGCGCACGCCGACCAGCACGATATTTTGCGGTTCGACTTTGGGCTTGAAGCCTAGTAGATCAACCAGTTCCGGCGCGCCGTAACCCATCACCGCGGCCAGCGGCATGCCGTGCACGTTTCCCGAGGGCGATGACTCCGGCGTATTCATGTCCCCGTGGGCATCCAGCCAGATGTAGCCAATCTGTTTTTTCTGCTTGCGGAAGTGCGCGGCTACTCCGGTGACGGCGCCAGCCGCGATGGAGTGGTCACCGCCGAGCACCAGCGGCACAAAACCCTCTTCCAAAGATTTCTGGACGATTTCAGCAAGGTCCTTACAGGTCTCGGCGATTTCGGCCATATACTTGGCGCGTTTTTCGCCATAAGGCATTTCTTCCGCCTGCTTGACCGAAATGTTGCCGATGTCCTCTACCTGATGTCCAAGCTGCTTGAGGCGCGCCTGCAGGCCGGCCACGCGCAGCGCGGACGGCCCCATGTCCACGCCACGGCGGCTCTGGCCCAGGTCCATGGGCACACCGATAATTCTCACTTTTTGCGCCATATTGTTGTTCTTTCACCTGCGGATAGTACGGATATTAAGGGTATACCCGATAAATCATGCGCGGAAAGGGTATCACTTCCCGGATGTGCTCGGTGCCGCAAATCCAGGCCACGGTGCGTTCCAGACCCAAGCCGAAGCCGGCATGGGGGACGCTGCCGTAGCGGCGCAGGTCGAGGTACCACTGGAACGGCTCCTCCGGCAGCTGGTATTCGTGGAGGCGCTTCACCAGCAGGTCGTAATCGTGGATGCGCTGGCTGCCGCCGATGATTTCGCCGTAGCCTTCCGGCGCGAGCATGTCGAAAGCGAGCGCGAGGTCGGGGCGCTCGGCATCGGGCTGCATGTAAAACGCTTTGATGGCGGCGGGGTAACGGTGAACCATGACCGGACGGTCGAACTCGTTGGAGACGATGGTTTCTTCGTCGCCGCCGATGTCGTTGCCAAATTTCGTGGGATTGTTGTGCTTGTTGAGAATGGCGATGGCTTCTTCGTAGGTGATGCGCGGGAAGGGTGCTTTGACGTTTTCGAGTTTCTTGGTGTCACGCTTGAGCGTTTCCAGCTCGACGGATTTATTGGCGAGGACGGATTGAACCACCGCGCTGACCAGGCCCTCGGCAAGATTCATCATGTCGCCGAGATCGGCGTAAGCGGCTTCGGGCTCGAGCATCCAGAATTCGGTAAGGTGGCGGCGCGTTTTTGATTTTTCGGCGCGAAATGTGGGGCCGAAGGTGTACACCTTGCCCAACGCCATGGCCGTGGCCTCGATATAGAGCTGCCCGCTTTGCGTGAGGTAGGCTTTCTGATCGTCAATGTAGTTCACTTCAAACAACGTCGAAGTACCTTCGCAGGCGGCGGGCGTGAACATGGGCGCGTCGGTGAGAATGTACCCCTGGCTGTCCATGTAATTGCGCGCGGCGCGAACGGCTTCGGCGCGAATTCGCAAAATGCTGGCCTGGCGCGGGGTGCGAATCCACAGATGGCGATGGTCGAGAAGGAAATCTACGCCGTGCTCTTTGAGCTGAATGGGATAAGGCTGGGCTTCAGAAACTTTTTGCAGGATCTGGATTTTGGAAACGCTCATTTCAAAACCGCCCGGCGCACGCTGCTCGGCGCGGATTTTACCGGCGACGATCACGCTGGATTCCTGGGTCAGGCCTTTCAGAGCCGCAAA
>JALYLI010000072.1 GCA_030774335.1 Acidobacteriota bacterium
TGGGCTTCTCAAACGGCAGATCCGAGCAATACGCCGCTGCCGAAGCGCCAGTGACCGCGATCACGTCGGGATCATTGTCGCTGTCCGCGGACAGCACCATGCTCACAATCTGTGTTTCATTGCGCCACGATTCCGGAAACAGCGGCCGCATCGGCCGGTCAATCAATCGTGAAGTCAAAACTTCCTTTTCCGACGGGCGCCCTTCGCGCTTGAAGAATCCGCCGGGAATCTTTCCCGCGGAATATGTATTTTCCCGGTAGTCCACCGTCAGCGGCAGAAAATCGCGATCGTTCTTGGTGGTGGCCATGCAAGCGGTGGTCAATACGATGGTGTCGCCGTAGCGCGCCAGAATTGCTCCATTGGCTTGCTTGGCTACTTTCCCTGTTTCCAGGATCAGCGGCCGTCCGCCGACTTCAACCGTTACCGAATGCGGTGCGGGAATATGTGACCGTTCAGACATTTATTCTTTCCTTTTAGCTTCGCGTTCGCGCAAAGCATCGCAAAAAAAGCGTCAACCGTTGCACGGTTGCGCGTAAAGCTTTCAAAGCTGTAGTTGGCCGGCCATCGCGCGACCGCATAAAGAAGACAAGAGGTAATCGACGCGGGGGAGGGGACCCTGCAAAAACTCCAACGGATAACACCGCGAAAAACCGGGCTAAATCGCAGCCGTTTCGTCCGGGCAATTCGTCAACGCATGCGAATAGATTGGAATCACACCGGCGCTCACACTACCGGCGGACAGACTCCCCGTGGAATGTGTCACTTCGCGATTACGTTGCGGATTCCGCCCCGAATTCCCCGAACTGCTGGAGCGGCTACTTGCGCAGGCTAAGACGTTCAACAATCTCGCGGTACCGATCCGGGTCGCGGCGGTTGAGATAGTCCAGCAGCCGCCGGCGCTTGTTCACCATCATGATCAATCCCCGGCGCGATGCGTGGTCTTTGACGTGCGACTTGAGATGGGTCGTCAGATAGTTGATCCGCTCGCTCAGGAGCGCAATCTGCACTTCAGGTGATCCGGTATCTTTGATGTGAGTGCGGTATTGCTCGATCAACACTGCCTTAAGCTCGCTCAAGTGCCTCTCTCCGTCATTCCCCTGAAAAATTTCCTCTTCTCTTCAACTCATTCAGGCTAACACAATACCAATAATACTGTAAAGAATTGGTAACGCTCCTCAACGGCCCAAAAATCCTCGAAATCACGCGAATTCCTTGTTTCTCGCCGCAGCTTTTTGCTTCTGGGTTCGATTTTGCCTCTGGGTACCCTACACGCCGCATTTGCGTGTGGGGATTTTGGTAAGCCGCGGGCAAAGTTCTTCGCCATCACTTGCGTCTAACAGCTAAATCAGTTTCAATACCTTTCGCCACCAACCCGGTCTAACTAGGAGAGAGAAAAAATGAAAATCCGCAGCATCGCAACCACTCTGTGCCTTTTGCTCTTTACCACTCTGGCCGTCGCGCAGCAGGATAAGTCCGCACGCCCCAGTCCTCCAGCCAAAGCCACCTGCTCCATGGGCGATGGCGCCACCATCACGGTGGACTACTCCAGCCCCAAGGTGAAAGGGCGCAAAATCTTTGGCGCGCTAGTTCCTTACGGACAGGAGTGGCGTCTGGGCGCGAATGAAGCCACCACCTTCGTCACCAGCTCCGACGTCACCGTCGGCGGCACCAAAGTCCCGGCTGGCAGTTACACTCTGTTTGCCGTTCCCAACTCCGACAAGTGGACCCTGGTCATCAGCAAGAAAACCGGTGAATGGGGAGTTCCCTACCCTGGCAAAGATTCGGACTTCGCGCGCGTGGACATGAAAGCAACCAAGCTTTCTGCACCCATGGAAAATTTCACTATCAGCTTCGACAAGACCGGCTCCGGCTGCACCCTGCGCGCCCAATGGGAAAACACGGGTGCTTCCGTAGACATCACCAAGTAACAGCTCAGTGTTTGCTTTGTGAACTTGGCGCGGTGCCTCGATCGACAAGGACGACCGCGCCAATGACCATCGCCGCCGCGAGGCCCACGTTGAGCGTTACCTTCTCACCCGCCAGGAGCCAGCCCAGCAGCACCGCCACAACTGGATTCGCGTACGTGTGCGTCGCCACCAGCGTGGGAGAATAGCGCTCCAGCAACCAGTTATAAGCGCTGAAGGCCACCAGCGAGCCGAAAACAATCAGGAAGGCCAGTGCTTCCCACGAACGCGCCGTGACCGCGTGTAGAGAAAATCCCCGCCACTCGCCCACCGCCGTGGCCGACGTCAGCAGCAGAATTCCTCCCGAGAACGATGACAGCGCGGTCAGCAACAGCGGATGCCCCGATAAATTCGACGAACGCGAGTACACGATTCCCGCCGACCATGCCAGCGCGCCAAATAATACGGCAAATGACGCAATCATCATGCCCGTGGTAGACGTCAGCGAAGTACGGCCTACCAGCAAGGCCACGCCCGCCAGCCCCAGCAAAATCCCACTGCCAAGTTTCCAGTTGAACTGCCATTTTTTTGTCGACCACGCCGCGAGGAAAAATACAAAGATCGGTTCAGTGGCGACCAGCAGCGACGCCAACCCCGACGGCACACGCGTTTCTGCCCAATGCAGTGGCCCGTGGCCCAGCAGAAAAAACAAAATTCCAATGACCACGCCGGTGCGGACCTGCGCCGCCGTCGGCTTTACTTTTTTCGCCAGGCACCACAGCAGCAGAATTGTTCCTGAAGTCAGGTGGCGGATGCCCGCAGCATACAGCGGCGGAATCGTCTCCACGGCGTAGCGAATCGCCAGGTACGTCGAGCCCCAGATCACATAAATCGCGAAGAAACAGAAAATAACCAGCAGGCGGTTGGATGCCGCCGCTTTCTGGTCCAGTGCGTTCGGCTTCGGCAACGTTGCGGACATCGCTGGCGCGCTCACGTGTAAGTCACCGGCTGTGTCAGGTAATGCCCTAGGCGTGTTATACTCATTACTCCAAGGATAGCTGAATGCATGTAACGAGTCAAATCAAATTAAGTAGTTACGATGATGCGCTACGTTGATACTTACGAGGGCGCGGGCTTTGGCCGGGAGTTTGCCTGGCTCGATTTGGCCAACACTCTCGAGTGGGACGGCTACGGACGCGTCACCGACCATCTCAACGATCCCGCCTGGCTCGCTCGCATCCTCACCCATTGGAATCTCTCCACTCAGGTTCCCCGCCCCGTCCAGATTGCCAAGCTTATCGCTTTACGTGGATTGCTCCGCCGCATGGCCGCGAAACTCATTGACGGCAAATCGCTGCACGCCCGCGACCTCTCTGCGCTTAATTCCTATTTGAACGTACCGGTGCGCGTGCAGGTGTTCCAGCGCCAAAATGGAGTGCGTTCCGAGCTTGTCCCGCTGCACGCCGGCTGGCCCTGGATACTCTCCCGCATCGCGGCGTCCTTCGCGGAAATGCTGGCGCTCCAACGGCCTGACCGCCTGAAGTATTGCCTCAATGAAGGTTGTAAATGGATTTTTTACGACAAGACTAAGGGCAACACCCGCCGCTGGTGCAACGATAAAACCTGCGGCAACCGCGACCGCGTGCGCCGCGCGCGCGAACGCAACAGAAAAGCGCGCCGCCAGGGTTAGATCATGCCCATCACGCCCAACGATCTAATTGCCTCGCTGCTTACCAGGGCAACTCTTTTCCCAGGTGAATGAACCTGCCGCTGTATCCGTCCGCGGGCAGCGTGGCCAGCGCCACCGAAGTTTTTGCGCCCTCGCTAACCTGCAAATCGCCCGCGGCATTCATATCCGTAACCACTGAACCCGGATGCGCGATATTTACCTTGATCGCCGTCTTCCTCAGCTCATGCGCCAGATGCACCGCGAAGGCATTCAGGGCCGTTTTCGAAAGGTCGTAAGCCACCGGTTTGTAATTGTAGATCGGAGATTTTGGATCGCTGTGCATGGTCAATGACCCTAATCCGCTCGAGAGAAATACAATTCTTCCGGCCGTGGACTTCTCGATCAACGGAACTAGCGTCTGTGTCAGCGCGATGATATTGAAGAAATTCGTATCAAAAGTTTTTCTAAGAATCTCCACAGGCGTCTTGCTCGTCGCAGTAAAGCCACCCTTGGCTTTTTCATCAATCAGGATTCCGGCGTTGTTTATCAGCACATCGAGCTTGCCGAACTCTGCGTCTATCGTCTTGGCCGCCTGCACGTGCGTCTTTACATCGTCCACGTCCAGCAGGATGAATTCGACATCCAGTTTTTCGTCCTTCAGTTTGGCCGCCGCTTCCTTGCCCCTGGCCTCATTGCGCGCTCCCAGCAAGACGTGCATGCCCTGCTGAGCCAGTTGTCTAACCGTCTCCAGCCCGATTCCGCGATTTCCACCCGTCACCAGCGCTATCTTGCCCTTGCTCTGCTCCGTCATCGCGTCTCCCTTTTCAGTAAATAGTTTCGACGCCTCGTCGTGAGGCGGCAAAGTTCTTTCGAATGTTTAATTGGAAGTTGTCAGGATTGGCGTTTTCTTGCCAGCGACAAAAACTCGTCCCGCGTTTCTTTGTTGTGGCGAAATGCCCCCAGCATGGCACTCGTGACCGCCTGGCCATGCTGCTTCTCCACGCCGCGCATCTGCATGCACAAGTGCCGCGCTTCGATAATCACGCCCACGCCTTCGGGACTGATTTTTTCTTCGATGGCCTGCGCGATCTGGCTGGTCAGCCGCTCCTGAATCTGCAATCTCCGGGCGAACATGTTCACCAGCCGAGCGACCTTGCTTAAACCGATGACTTTTTTATTGGGCAGATAGGCCACGTGACATTTACCGAAAAACGGCAGCAAGTGATGCTCGCACAGGCTGAAAAACTCGATATCTTTCACGATCACCATTTCGTCGTAAGCCACGCTGAAGGTCGCGCCGTTCAGCACGTGGTCCACGTTCTGGTGGTAGCCGCTGGTCAGAAACTTCATGGCCTTCTCAAATCGCTCCGGAGTCTTGCGCAGCCCTTCGCGATTCGGATCTTCACCTACCAACGTAATCATCTTACGCACCAGCGCGGCAATATTCTCGTCCTTCGCGTCCGGCTTCGGTTCATGCAACAGCAGCTCTTCACTTGGCTTGTTCACCGTAGCTCCTTTTTCGCAGCGCTCGCGGCAGGAACGTCCGCGATTTCTTCTCCCGCATACTCAAAACTATTATTTCTCGTCTCTTCGATGCGCACGCGTTCCAGCTTCGCGGGCGCGAAACCTTTCAGCCGCTTGTAAATCTCGATGCACAGGTTCTCCGTGGTCGGCACTTTTTCCTGGAAGGCCGCCACATCTTCATTCAGCGACTTGTGATCGAAGGCCTGCAGCACCGCGCTCTCTACAAACCCATCCAGGTCCCCCAGGTTTGTAATCATTCCCGTCTCCGGATCCACCTTCCCGGAAACATTCACTTCCAGCACGTAATTGTGGCCGTGGCCGAACGGGTTGTTGCACTTCCCGAATACCCGGCAATTTTCCTCTTCGGTTAGATGCGCGCTGTGCAGCCTGTGCGTCGCCGAAAAATGGTATCGCCGCCCCAGCTCCACCTTTAGATCTTCCGTGTTGGCGGTTGTGGCGCTCATCGAGACTTCCCATCGCTGCCATTGCGAAAACAATCCGCATACAAATCCGGCGACTCGTACAGCCGCACGCGCTGCAAGTAACCCTGCTTAATTTTCGGCTCCAGCAAATTCCAGATGACCCGCGCAACGTTTTCGCAAGTGGGTATCTGCCCGGCCAGTTCCGGCACCTCATGGTTCAAATGCCGGTGATCCATGCGCTGCATCACTTCGCGCTCCAGAATTTCCTTCAACTCTTTCAGGTCCAGCACCATGCCCGTTACGGGATCCGGTTCGCCAGCCACTGTAACTTCCAGCGTGTAGTTATGCCCGTGGCCGTGCGGGTTGTTGCATTTCCCAAATATCCGGCGGTTCTCTTCCGGCGACAATCTATCGTTTTGATAAATGTGGGAAGCCGAAAAATCTATCCTGCGCGTAATCAAAACCATAATTTATTCTGCTCGCTCATTTCATTCCGCCGGCGTCCACGCGATACTCGCGGCCCTTCCACTCTACTTTGCCGCGGCGGTGGCTCAGGTAAGACGCGGCCAGCACTCCGGTGTACAGAAACACCGCAGGTATATAATAGATGATGAATGACAAAGGGTATTGGTTACGCACCAGTTCCGAGCCATAGCTGGTTTGCCGCAACAGCAGCAACAGCACTCCTGCGAACATTGCCGCCGGAAATTTGATTCCCAGTAAAATCATCAGCAGCGCCACCCACGGGAACACCGACTCGCCTTCGCGAAACGCTTTCCACGGAGTGCCGCCCATCAAGCGGTAGAGATTTTTCTTCCAGCCTTCCCACATCGCTGCAAACGTCCGGTACATCCTCGCGCGCACAATTCCTTTTCCGCTGCCGAACCAGATTCGGTGTCCCGCAGCTTTCACCGCGCCAGCCAGCGCGACATCTTCCAGCACCTCGCCGGCGAACCGCGCGTGTCCGCCCACGGCCTCGTAAATTTCGCGCTGCATCAATATAAATTGCCCGTTCGCCGCGGCCGCTTTCGATTTGGCATCATTCACCTCGCCAAACGAGAATCGCCGCGCCAGCCGGCAATACACAAATGGAATTAACGCCTTCTCGTACCATTTCTCGGTGATCTGTTCCGGCGAAAACGAAACCAGGGACGCGTTATTTTCTTTGGCAATGTGTAATGCGCGCGCGGCGGCGCCATCCTGCAGTTCCACGTCAGCGTCTACAAACATCAGCCAGTCACTGGTCGCGCGACGAGCGCCCAGCGTTATCGCATTATTTTTGCCCACCCAGCCAGCCGGTGGCGCTTCCGCCTCCAGCAACTGCAGCTGCGGAAGTCGCGCCGCCAACTCCCGAACGATCTCCGCCGTCCGGTCTAGCGACTGATCGTTCACCACCTGGATCTGCGTGATTTCCAGCTGCCTGGCCAATGATTCCACGCATGCCGCGATCACCGCTTCTTCATCGCGCGCCGGCACAATCGCGGTGATCAAGTGAGAGCCTTCCTGGTTTCGGAGGTCCGCAAGATGAGCTAGTATAGCGGTCATGCCGCTCATGCGAAGGGTCATCGGCTGGACCGGCGTAGCCATCGCGGCGGGTATTCTAGTGCTCTTCGCCATGCCCAGCTATCGCCAGGGCGAAGCCTCCATTGCCGGAAAGCCGGCACAGGATTTTCCCATCACGCTCGGCGGCAAATCCCAACATCTCTCCGACTTAAAAGGAAAAGTGGTGGTCTTGAACTTCTGGGCTACCTGGTGCCCGCCCTGCGTGGAAGAAACTCCCGCGCTCAATCGCCTGCAAAAATATATCGATTCGCGCAACGGAATGGTTTTAGGGATCAGCGTCGACGATGATGGCGCGGCGTACGAAAAGTTCTTGAAGGATCAAGCGGTGGTCTTCCCCACCTATCGCGACATCACGAAAAAATCCGCCGCCGACTACGGCACCTCGATGTATCCCGAAACCTACGTCATCGATCGCCACGGAAAAATCGCCCGCAAATTCGTCGGCCAGCAGCAATGGGACAGCCCCGAAATGCTGGCGTACTTCGACGTCATCCTCGGCCAGACCTGATCAGTAGTTTTTCCTAGGATTTAACTACTCGTAGCGCAGCGCTTCCACGGGATCCAGCTTAGCCGCCTGCATGGCCGGCAACCACCCGCTGATCACGCCCACCACAATCAGAATTCCCGTGGAAAGCATCATGGTGACGACAGACAGGGTCAAATGAATATCCACTTTTCCGGAGTCGTCCTCATACGCAGGACCCAGGAACGGCAACGTTCCCACGGCTGCCGTAATCACCGCCGACAACATCATCCCGATGACGCCCGCGGCCAGTGTCATCACCAGCGCTTCCAGTAAAAACTGCCCGCGAATATGCGATTTCTTCGCGCCCAGAGCGCGCCGCAACCCAATTTCTTTTACGCGCTCTTCCACCGATACCAGCATGATGTTCATCACGCCGATTCCGCCGATGCCTAGCGTCAACGCCCCCACAAAAAACAGCAGCGCCTGAATCCCCAGCGTGATCCCGTCATAAATGGGCTTAAATTCCATGCGCCCGAACATCTGAATCGCGCGTTTGTCGCCCGGCGCGAAATGCTGCCGGGTAGCCACTGCCGATCGCACCTGCAGCATCGCGCCGGCTTCAAAATTCGGCGCCACCGGTTCAAACAACATCACGCTGGCGTACCGTGCATCCCACAAATCTCCCGCCGCCGTGTAGGGGATAAATGCCGACTCGTCGTCGCTGGTAAAATAATTGCTATCCGAAAATTTCGTGTCCATCGAGCCTACCACGGTAAATTTCACGCCATTGATGCGCACCGCTTCGCCAATCGCCGGGGTCCCGCTGAAAAGTTTTTTCCTCAGAATCGCCCCCAGAAACGCCACGCGACGCCGCTCGGCGATATCTTCCTGGGAAATCCATCGTCCCTCCAGCGCCACCTCGTTGCGCATCTCTCCATACTCCGGATAAACGCCGCGTATCGCCGTATCCGACAAACGCTCTTCGTGCGAAATTCCCTTGAACTTCACCGTCTCCAGCGTCACGCGCTTCACCAGCGGCGATTGCGCCTTCACCCAGTCCGCGTCTTCCTGCTCGAAGCGCACCGCTTTCCCCGCGCGCTCGCCTCCGGCCTGTTCGCTGGTTGTCCCCGGCCAGCACACCACCGCGCCTTTGCCAAAAACTTCGAACGTGTACATCAGCACGTTGCGAAATCCCGATCCGTAACTCAGCAGCAGCGTCACCGCCACGATGCCCCACGAGATTCCCGTCATGGTCAGCAGGCTGCGCACCGGGTTGCGGCCCAGCGCGGCCCACGCTTCGCGAAATATTTCCGTAAACATCATTACCCGCCCGCCTCGAACCGCAGCGCCTCGATCGGGTCCACCGACGCAGCGCGATTCGCGGGATACAGCGCCGACAGAATCGAAATAAGCCCCAGTAAAGTCACGGAAAGCGCGCCCAGCTTCCAGCTGGCCAGCAATCCCGCAAAAAACGGCGGCATCGGCAACAAATTAACCAGCGCACAGAATCCATAAGACACAAAGAGTCCTGTCCCGCCGCTCAGCGCCACCACAATGACCGTCTCCATGAAAAATTGCCGCAAAATCGATTTGCGCGTCGCTCCCAGGGCCATGCGCACGCCGATCTCGCGCGTCCGTTCGCGCACCGACACCAGCATCACGTTCATCACGCCCAGCCCGCCCAGAAAGAGTGTGGCGATTCCCACCGCGCCCATGAATAATTCCATGCCCACGATGATCATGCGATTGGCTTCGGCGTTCTTCACCGTGTCCCAGATTCCCGCCGCTTCTTTATCCCGCGGATCAAAATTGTGCAGCCGCCCCAGCGAATGCCGTATCTGCCGCACGCAATCCAAGTGCGTCTCCAGCGATTTTGGCGCCACCAGCAGTCGATCAATGGTGTGGTCTACGGCTGGCGGCTTATTGGGAAAATCGCGCCGCATGGTGTTGTAGGGAATAAAAATCTTGCGCGTGTCCATCCCGTCGTAGCTGGAATTTTGTTCTTTCGACTTCATTACGCCAATCACGGAGTACGGAATCCCGTTCATCCACACTTTTTGGCCAACCGCTTCATGATCCGAAAAAAGTTGTTTCTTGGTGTCGCTCCCTAGGAAAGCCACATTCCGCGCTTCGGAATTATCTTCGTGGTTGTAAAATCGGCCTTCCGCCGTGGCGATGCTGCGAATCTCCGTGAATTCCGGCATTGAGCCCACCGTAGAAATACTTCCGCTGTTGTACAGGCTGTGCACCTGCACATTGTTTCCCAGCTCTGGCATCACGTACTTGCACGCCGGCGATTCCGCCGCCACCTGCACGTAGTCCTCTTCGCCCCAATGCACGGCGCGGCCGGAGCGCGTGCCTCCCGCTTGCATACTGGTGCGCCCGGAAAAAACGATCATCACGTCTTTTCCAAACGTTTCCTGATTTGCCTGGATGCCTTTGCCGAGGCCCTCGCCGGCCGCTACCATCACGGTAATGGAAATAATTCCCCACGCGATGCCGAACATCGTCAGCATCGTCCTCCGCTTGTGCGCCCACAGCGTGCTGAGCGTATCCTTCAGCAAATCCTGGAATGACAAAGCGCGCCTCGGCTCCCTACTACTGCAAAATCACCTGCTGCTTCTCATTCAAGCCCTCAAGAATTTCCGTCTTCACCCCATTGGAAATTCCCAGCTTCACATCCACCTTTTTTTTGCCGTTCTCGCCTTTGGCGTCAGGAATTTCCGCCTTTGCCTTGCGTTCTTTGTCATAAATCAGCGCAGCTTCCGGAATCATCAGCACATTTTTCTTTTCTTCCAGCATGATTTCCGCATTGGCGCTCATGTTGGCCTTCAATTCCAGTGTGGAGTTCTGAATGGACACGCGCACCTCGAAGGTCGTGACGTTATCCTTTTCTTTCCCCAAAGGAGAAATCTTGGTCACCTTGCCGGTGAATTTTTTGTCCTTGAACGACTCCACCACAATGCGCGCCGGCTGGTTCAGGTACACCTTGCCGATATCCGCTTCATCCACTTTTCCCTGCACGTACACTTCACTCACGTCGCCCAAACTCATGATCGGCGTCGCCTGCGAGCCCAAAATCAAAATGGAACTCACCGCGTCGCCCACATTCACATCCCGCGACAGCACCAGCCCATCAATGGGACTGGCAATCGTCGAGTTGCGCAGATCTTCTTCCGCGTTATCGAGCGCCGCCCGCGACTGCGCGACGTTGCCTTCTGCCTTCGCGATCTCTGCGCGCGCCACCGCCAGCGAAGCCTGCGCGCTGGCTTGCTTGTTCACCGCCAGCTGATAATTTTTCTGCGCATCCTCAACCACTGACTTCGACACCACGCCCTCCCTAAATTCGTGTTCCGCGCGCTCCTGGCTCAGCTTCATGAACGGCACATCCGGCCCCTCGGCATCCACCTTATTGCGCTCCAGCGCCGCCATAGCGGAATTCTTCGCTGCTTCCGCCGCCTGCAAGTTTGCTTTCGCCGCGCGTTG
>JALYLI010000073.1 GCA_030774335.1 Acidobacteriota bacterium
TTATCCAGGCGGAATTCCGCCAGGAAGTACAGTAATAGGACTGTACTTAAAATAAGTTGTCCATTAGTTACCTAAATAGTAAAATCACTCATGATCGCCGCCACCCTGCCGACGCTCCACGCATCGCACACGCTGGCCAGCCCTGCAATAGCTTCCTTCCACAAGCAAACCCGGCAGATTCGCCGTAATTTCCAGTTCTATCCCCATCGCTTTGAACAGCTTCCGAACTCTTGCGCTCTTTCCAAAATGTGCACCCGTGTGTTTTCAACAACTTCCACACGCTTGCTCGCTCTTTGTACACACCTAAACCGAGTGCTCGCATCATCTTCCGAACTCTTTGCCCTGAAAGGTGGGGTGTTTTCAAAACGGCCCTCATTTCAACGATGCCCACAAATAAAACAGGGCGGCTCCGAAGAAGCCGCCCTGCTACCCGCCTGAATGGGTCAAGATTTAAACCGCTGCACGACCGCGGAAGAAGTGGAACAGAATGGAGATTACGGCAAGAACCAGCAGGATGTGAATCAGGCCGCTGGTCACGTGGAATGCCGTGAAGCCCAGAAGCCACAGAACCAGGAGAACTCCGGCGATGATCGCTAGCATGTTTAAATCACCTCATCAGAAATTTCGAAGCCACGCGATGAACCATGCGGTGCGATGGAGAGTTTTAGCAAAGGGTGTCGAAAGAGTCGATAAGTAGCAATGCTTAAACTTGGCTGATAATTACTGTAGATGGTATACGCAGGCGTACAAAGCGTTTATGTCTTCTTAGCGGGTTTTTTCTTGTGGTTTTTAGAGGCGAAAGCCTTGCGCGCCCTGGCCATCATGGCGTCCATGTCTTCGGCTTTGGAAAATACCGCGTCCACGCCGGCGGCGCGGGCGGCGCGGTCCACCTCAGGGCCGCCGTGGGCGGTGAGGATGTAAATCGGAGTCGAGGGCGAGGTGGACTTCAGCGTTTCGGCAGCTTCCAGACCGTTCATGATGGGCATGGATAAATCCAGGATGATCAGGTCGGGGGACAGTTCGTCGGCCTTATTAATAGCGTCCATGCCATTCACGGCTTCTCCTACCACGGTGAATTCGGGTTCGGCTTCAAACAGGGCGCGCACAGAGGCACGGACGCTGTCGGAATCGTCGACAATCAGGACTGTGGGCATGGGGTAGCCGGGTGATGCCAACATCGGATTCCGTAAGATGAATCGTTACTTCCGGTCATAAAGGTTAGATGGCGGCTGGTTCCCAGATGTTGGACCCGAAGTCCAGGGCAAGTTCCCTGCCTGGACATACGGGATTTACTGCAGGCCGGTGTTTTAAGCCAGTCGCATCACCCGCGGCTATTCTGCATTAAATTCACGTAGCATCAAGCCCAAATTCTTTATGCGTGGCAATTAAGGCCTTCTTCACGGCCTGCTCTTCCACCACGAAGGAAATGTTGCTTTCCGACGAACCCTGCGCGATGGCGATGAGGTTGACGTTTTCGCGGCCCATGGCGGCAAAGGTGCGTCCGGCCACTCCGGGAGTGCCGCGCATGTTTTCTCCGACCACGGCAACGACGGCGATGTTGTTGACCACGGTGACATGTTCGACTTTGTGGTGCGCCAGGTCGTGCGCGAATTCCTTGCGCAGGGCATCCGTGGTGCGCGCGGCGTCAGCCGCCGACACGACGAAGCAGATATCGTTTTGCGAAGAGGATTGCGAAATCAGCAAGACGTTGGCGCGCAGCTCCGCGGTGGTGGAGAAGGTGCGGCCGACGACATCGGGCAGGCCCACAATCCCCGGGCCGCCTACGGCGATCAGCGCGACATCGCGTATGGCGGTGAGCGCTTTCACTCCGCCGCCGATGCTGCGCCCTGCGGGTGTAATTTTTGTGCCGGGCTTGTCGGGAGCGAAACTGTTGCGGATCCACACGGTGATTCCAGCTTCCATAACTGGATTTAAGGTTTTCGGATGGAGCACCTTTGCGCCGAAGTAGGCCAGCTCGGCGGCTTCGCGGTAAGAAATTTCTGGGATGGTGCGGGCCTCGGGGACCAGCCGCGGATCGGCGGTGAGCACGCCATCCACGTCGGTCCAGATGACCACCTCGCTCGCGTCCAGGGCGGCTCCCAAAATTGTCGCGGAATAGTCGGAGCCGCCACGCCCCAGCGTGGTGAGCTTGCCGTCTTCGGTGGCGCCGATAAATCCCGTGACGACCGGCACGGCGCCCCGCGCCATAAGTGGACGCAGTCTGGCCTGCGCGCGCTGGCGGGTTAACCCCATGCGCGGCTCCGCGCCGCCGTGGTAGGCGTCGGTTACGATCAGCTCGGTGGCCTCGATGGATTCGCTGGGCAGGCCGAGAGCTTTCACCGCTTCGGCCACGATGGGGGCGGACAGGCGTTCACCCAGGCTGGAGACTTCGTCCAGCGTGCGTGCGGTGAGTTCGCGGAGGAGGGCGGTGCCGTCGCACAAGCGCTTGGCTTCGGCCAGGACGGTATCTAGTTTTTGCATCACGCGCCCGCGGGCGGATGCGTCCTTGATCAGAGTTTCCACCGCGGAAGCGTGCTGCCCGCGCAAAACTTTTACGAGGTTGGCGCCTTCGTTGGAATCGCCGGTGGCGGCTTTTTTGGCGGCGTCAATCAGGCGATTGGTTACGCCGCTCATGGCCGAAACTACAATGACGCACTGATTTTCTCTGGCGGCCGCGGCAATGATTTGCGCGGTGCGCGCGATGCACGCGGCATCGCCAACGGAGGTGCCCCCAAATTTCATGACCTGAAGCGTGGTGCTCATACAACTCCTCAACCTGTAATAATGGAGACCGAGCGGGTCTCGCGAGATTTGCCTCTTATCGTCGCTTAATCTTCTTTTTCGAGTATACGAGAATCGCGCAGCAGGCAAGTCCACAACCACTGGTGCGGTTGAGGCACCAGCAACCGGATGCTATCCTGCCTGCATGGCGGATCCTGCTATTTCGCCCCCGGAAATTGCGCCAATTCAGCCTCTGGACCAGTCGCGCCGCCAACTGGAGGCGCTGCTGGAAGTCAGCGAGGCCATCGCGCAGCAGCGCGACCTTCCCGCACTTTTTCATGAGCTCTCCGAACGCCTGCACTGGGTGGTGGAGTTCGACTTCCTGACGCTGGTGCTGCACGACCCCGTGCGCGATGTCATGCGGCTGCACATCCTGGAAACGCGCGTCCCACACGAAAAAGTTGTAGGGCATGAAACACCTATCGAAGCGCATCCCGCCGGATGGGTCTGGCAATCACAGCAGCCTCTGGTAATCAGGGACGAAGACACGCGCTACCCGGCGTTTCTGCAGATGCTGCGGGAAGCCGGCGTGCATTCGCTGGCCATGGTGCCGCTGACTACCGCGCAGCGGCGGCTGGGAGCCATGGGATTCGGCACGCTCTTGCCGGAAAAAATTACCGATACTGAGCTTACGTTCATGCAGCGCGTGGCCAGCCAGGTGGCCGTGGCGGTGGACAACGCGCTGAACATCGAAACTTCGCAGGCCTACCAGGGCCAGCTTGCCGAAGAGCGCGACCGCCTGCGTGTGCTACTCGAAATAAATAACGTGCTGGTCAGCAGCCGCGAGTTGCCGGAGCTTTTTCGCGGAATAGTTTTGACGCTGGAGCGCGTGATTCATCACGATTACACCAGCCTGGCGCTGCTCAGTCCCGAGACGGGGCTGCTGAAAATTTATGCGCTGGATTTTCCCGGCCGCGAAGGACTAATCAAAAATGAAATTACTATTCCGCGAGAAATCTCGCCGTCCGGGGACGCCATTGCGAGCGGCAAACCGGTGTGCGCGCGGGGGGCGGATCTGGATCGCTATCCCAGCGAAGTGATGCGCATTCTGCGCCAGGATGGGATACAGACGATCTGTTGCATCCCGCTGATCACCCGCGGGCGCACGTTTGGGACATTGAATGTTGCGAGCCGGCGACTGGATGCTTTTCCGGCGCGGGA
>JALYLI010000074.1 GCA_030774335.1 Acidobacteriota bacterium
CGGTAAGCGCGATGGCCCATGGCATCGCCAAGCGCGAAATATTCAAAGAGGGCGAGCAGAATGACCAGCGCAAGTACCAGCGCGACGATGGCTGTGGAGGCTAACAACACCAGGGCTACGACCACAGGAATCAAAACCGCAGCCGTGACTACCCTTTTCCAAGTCATGTAAGACGACTCCCCTGAGTTGGTGCGGGAACATTACAACACATTGCGAACGGAAAATATGGCGCGGCTGGAATGCTTGACGATGGGTAGGCCCGATGATAGATTCACGCCCTCTCACCGCAGTCGAAACAGGCCCCGGCACTGAAATTGAAATCTGATTCTCAGGAGAACTAATGAGAAGAGCACTCTCGACGCTTTTGTTTGTTGCGACATTGCTGATGGCGAGCGCTGCGCTGGCACAAAATCCGAATTACGATGTAGGACCAGTGTGGCGCGTAACTTATTTCTCGATCAAACCTGGCGAAGGAGACGCGTTTTGGAAGGACCTTCGCGAACACATCAAGCCGCTATGGGAAGAATACAAAAAGGCCGGGTACATCGTGGAGTACAAGGCGTTTGTAAACCCGGTAATCGATCACCCGCACGACTGGGATGTGGCTGTGGCGGTGCTTTATCCAAATTATGCGGCGCTGGATCAACTGGACGCGAAAGGGGCTTCCGTGGCGGTGAAACACTATGGAAGCCGGGAGGCTGCTTTGGAAGCCGCCAAGAAAAGAGCGGAATTGCGCGAGGTAGTAGCCAGCCATCTGGCGCGCGAAGTAACGGTGAAGTAGCCGCCGGGTGCAGCCGGTTATTTTGCGAGCCTATCCTTGCGATGTTTGCGCGGGTAGGCTTTTTTTTTGGGGGAGTCCGATCAATCCCGCGGTACAGCGACGAGAGCTCAGGGGAGTGGCCTTATTTTCGGGCAGCGCGCTGGGAGTCGGCCACAGTTGTTGACGGGTGGATGCCGCCGTAGCGGCGGTCGCGCTTTTGGAATTCGATGAGGGCTTCGAGGAGGCGGGCGCGGTTGAAATCGGGCCAGAGGGTGCCGGTGACAAACATTTCGGCGTAGGCAATTTGCCACAGCAGGAAATTGCTGACGCGCATTTCTCCGCTGGTGCGGATCAGGAGGTCTGGATCGGGCAGGCCTTCGGTGTAGAGATAGGAGGAGAGCTGTTCTTCCGTGATGCGATCGGCGTGGCCGTTGCCATTTTCGTGAGCGTAAGCATTTTTGTGATCGGCTCGAGCGCCGTGGCCATTGCCGGCGTGCCCGTTGTGGGTGTTACGTTGCGCGAGGATGGCGTTCATGGCGTCGACGATTTCGGCGCGGCCGCCGTAATTCAGTGCGATGCACAGAAACATTCCGGTATTGGAAGCGGTTCGCTCGGTAGCGTCGCGAACATCTTTTTGCACCGCGAGGGGGAGCTCGTCGATGCGGCCCAGAAAGCGCATACGAATATTGTTGCGCTGGATGAGCGGCATCTCTTTGCGGATGTACTCGCGCAGCAGTTGCATCAGGAAATCAGTTTCAACTTTAGGGCGGCGCCAGTTCTCGACGGAAAAAGCGTAGAGCGTTAGCGCTTCAATGTTGAGGCGCGCGCAGGTTTCGATGGTGGTCCGGGCGGTTTTGGTGCCGGAGCGATGCCCCGCGATACGCGGCAGGTGGCGGCGCTGCGCCCAACGGCCGTTGCCGTCCATGATGACGGCGACATGGCGCGGCAGACGCGAGAGATCGAGTTTTTTCAAGAGCTCGGATTCTTCGACGCTCATGGGGCCGAGGTCTGGAGGCGCGGAAATATGCGGCGAGGAATGGTGTCTGGTGTATGGCACAGTGACCGTTCGAGGGTTTCCGGGCGAATTCCCTTTACCGCGCAAAGTTAGCACACGAATTGTGGGGATGCAAACGATGTGTCGCGGAAGAAATATCAGGAATCAGGTGCGGTCGAATTCGTCGGGCTCGAAGAGGGCGAACTTACTACTGATTCAGTCAGCCAGGAGCTTCGACTTGGCGACGTAAGCACGAAAAAAAACACGCAGAGCAATAACATCGTGGCTCTTCCCGAAACATCTTTTGGGGAGAGCGAAACCCGACTTGGCACTCGTAAACACAAAAAATGCCGACCTCAATTCCTTGACTCGAGCGATCGCTCTCCACGACAGGTCGGACTTAATGAGGGCGGTTTCGATATGAATTCCTTCTTCGGAGAATCGGTAATTGGTAGCGCCGTGGGCGCGCATGTCATTTAAGTTTCGGCGAGCGGTGAATAATGGCACAACTAAAATAGCAATCGCGGTAGACCCATAACCAAAAAAAAACAGCGGCGCTAAATTCTCAAGGATAGCTGCGTAATCCTGGTTTGTGGCCCGCCTAATCAAAAGCAGAATGAAGGTCGCAATCATCAGTGCGACGACAATGCTCCAAACATATAAAAACTTACGAAGTAGGGTGGCTGTCAATACGACAACGAGGCGATAAGTCTCCCAGTACAACAGCTGGACAGAGAGGGAAATGTACGATTTTTCCATCGTGGCCGTAAGCTACCACGGTTCTGCCCGCTCACTGGAAACTTTTGTTACACCGTTATTTTGCCGGAGCAAATGTGTTGCCGGCGATGTACTCACGGAGAAACGGACGGGGTTTGAAAGAGGGCGGAGTAGGAGAGGAAAAGGGCTAGGCCGATCATGAAGATGGCGGTGGTCCAGGCAATGACGTTGAAGGTAACGGTGTTGACGTAGTCGCCCATAAGGTCGCGGCGGTTGACGAGAAGGAGGATGAAGATGACGACGACGGGGAGCCAGAAGCCATTGCCTACCTGGGAGAAGATGAGAATTTTCCAGAGCGGGGCGTGGGGTAGAAGGACGACTCCGGCGC
>JALYLI010000075.1 GCA_030774335.1 Acidobacteriota bacterium
CTGACGTTGGTGCTTGTTATGTGGTTAGCTGCCGGCCCTGCTCTAAGTACGTGGTGGCACTTAATCCACGGCAATCACTTCGACTATAGAGGGATGACGGTCTTGGTTCCGCGGCATTCATATATGAAGTACACCTCAAGCGGACCCTGCATCCAGACATTATCCCCGGGCGCGCCGATGTTTAATAGGCCTTCCGGAAGTATTTTCATCTCCAAAACGATTCGTTCATTTTCGAAGGAAAAAAATTACCCAGCGTTCGTAGAAGAAATGAAAAAAGTGGCGGGTGAGACTGGGCACAAACTGACAGCTTCGGAGACGGTACCGCTTGGAGACCATTCTGCGTTCTGTCTCGAGTTTTCGCGCCGCGGGAAGCAGCCACGCACCATGATGCAATGCGTGGTAGACGGCAGCGATCTCTTCCTAACGTTTGAGGGAGATCCGCGATACCTTGCGGATGTTCCCGAAATTCTTGGAAGCATGTTTGCGAGGCCACCATCTCCACGATCCTAAATCGCTCACTCGGAGGGGGACAATGCTTCTTCCTTGCCGTGTGTGATCTGGTCTGCTGCATATATATATACTTCTCTCGAGCATCAGCAACAGCCTGAAGTAGGGTTTCCAGCGATGGCATCGATCCGTCGCGGCTCATCGCTTGGGCTTCCCGGCGTAAGTCTGACGGCTTGATCTTTTTCATTGAAATTCACCGTTTAGACTGCAGACGAACCCGTCTTCCTGAATGCCTTCGAGAACCGGGTGCACATATCTACCTTCGATCGTCACCGTAGGCCATAAGGGCTGATAGCCGTTGTCCTCGCCGATGTGCATATCGACCCACTCGCGCGCACTATCGGTAACAGGTCGGAGGAGAATGATGGAACCGTAGTCTTCGAGCAGGAAATCTACTTCGGGTAGGTTTGGTTCGTTTGGTTCAGCTTGCACAAGGCCTCGCTTTCAGGCCCCGTGTTTCAGAAACTGAAACGTGGGAGAAGCTATTTTACCACGCAATCGAAGTAGATCGCGCGACTTCGATTCGCTTTGTCAAAGGCTAACAATCCGGCAAGCGATAGTTATCGAAACGATCCACACGTCGCAACGCATGACAGCACTGTATAGCGGCGAGATTCCATTAGACCAAGTCCGGGAAGCATTTTCCTCCAAGACTGGCACTAAAAATGTAGTTTTGGAAAATATGGAAAATGAGGCTGCGGCGTAGATGCTTGAAAAGTATGGAGCGGCCTATCGGAATCGAACCGACACCTGAACCTTGGCAAGGTTCCGTACTACCACTATACTAAGGCCGCTCAAGGACTCTTCTTTATATAGCATGGCGGGCTAACAGCGACAAGTGTTCCCGCCGGTGTTGCTTCCATCCAGCGATTTATCCCCAAAATTGCGGCGTCAAGAGACTTGCGTTATGCGTGCGGACTTGACTACCGGTGAGCGCTTTTGGCGATCGGCAAAGCGGGTGGCTTTGTCTTTGTCGGTGTACACGCGGCCAAATTTTTCGCCGTCCGCGTAAAACACGGTGACCAGCCAGTGATGATGCTTGCGGCGGCGGTCGCGATTGAAGGAGCTTTTCTCGTTTTTGGAGCTGGTCTTGGCGGTGCTTTTGGTCACGGTGCAGTCCTGTCTTGGGTCCAGTGATGCGAACTATCGCAAACAAATGTAGAACGCGCAAGTACCGAGGGCGTTAGTAGCGAGCTTTTGATTTTGGCGCAAAGTTTGCGACGAGACTTCCGAGGTACGGGCTGGGGCGGCAGCGGAAATTACGCCGACCAGCGGCTTCGATTCGGGTGCTTTCTTCTATCCTGCCTTTCGTGAGCAGCATCAAACAGGCATAGGAGTTCGGGACTGGAACTCGGGGGCACATTTCATCGGGCTTCGAAAAAAGTTGAAAAATGTTGTGGATTTTGAAACATTCCCGGAGTTTTTACGTCTTACTAAGTGAGCGGCACGATAAGCTTAATCAGTGGATAGACATATGATCTCAACAACCAAACGAGCGCCAGTAGTGCAGGACCTGCGCAACCATTCGGCAGAACAAATCGGAGAGTTGCATCTATTGCTGGAACAGGGCGCACCGGTGAAGCCCGACCCGCGGCGGCCGGGGTTCTTCGAACTCCAGGGTTTGCACAACGTTTTTTATATTTTCAAGTACCCGACCGGCGAAAAAGTAATGCTGCTAGGTGTGTGGGAACGCGACCCGGTTGCGGAACTGGTAGCGTACAGCTGCTGCAACGCAGCGTAAGTTTTATCTAACTGGTATATTTTGATTCAAAGAGCCGCGGTTGTGCGCGGCTCTTTTTTATTTAGCGTCGAGTTTCAGCGCCGCAGAGTTAATGCAATAACGCAAGCCGGTAGGTTTGGGACCGTCGTCGAAAACGTGTCCAAGGTGGGCGTCGCACTTGCTGCACTTTACTTCGGTGCGAGCCATTCCGTGACTCTTGTCGGTTTCGGTCTCGACGGCCTTTTGGTCTACCGGGGAATGAAAACTGGGCCAGCCCGAACCGGAATGAAATTTGGTATCGGACTCGAATAGGGGTTGCCCGCAACAGACACACTTGTACATTCCTGGGTCTTCAGTATCGGCATACTGGCCGGTAAAGGGCGGCTCGGTTCCCTTCTGGCGAGTTACATAATATTGGTTTTGCGTGAGCTCTTTCTTCCACTCTTTTTCGTCCTTGCGGATTTTCTCTTCCATTACAACCTCCTGGATATCTTGATATCAATGTTCATTAGATTCATCTAATCGCCCTGACGTTATCAAATAATTGAGGAGATCGGGAATAGCCGCAAAATCAATTTTTGCACTGAAATACTGGGGTTGACATGGCTCGCAAATTTACTTATCGTTGCTTTATTACATGAACACTTCGCTCACTTCGCGGATGCCTCGGCACCATCGTCATTCTGGCCATCATCATGGCCGAACGCCGCGTCTGGTGGGGTGCGCATAGCAATTTTCTAAGACAAGCACTCATCAGCCCGCTGGCGCACAAACGCCCAGCGGGTTTTTTGTTTTTACAGCGAGTCGAGAAAGGCGGAGCGGTGAAAATTGCCTTCGAGAAATATAACGGGCTGGTGCCCGCGATCGTTCAAGACGAGACCAGCGGCGAAGTGTTAATGCTGGGCTTCATGAACGAAGAGGCGCTGGCGGAAACACAACGGACGCACCGAGCGGTTTTCTACAGCCGATCGCGGAAGAAATTGTGGCGAAAGGGAGAGTCCAGCGGGCATGCGCTGAACGTTCGCGAGATTCGCGTGGATTGCGATTCTGACACAGTGCTTGTGCGCGTGCAGGCGGTTGGGCCGGGAGTCTGCCACGAAGGCTATCGACGCTGTTTCTACAGGAAACTGGAAAATGATGGCACTGCGACGGTAACGGAAAAGCGCGCGTTTGAGCCAGAAGAAGTTTACGGCCGGAGTCCGCAGGCATGAGCCAACTCAAACTGGGCATCCCAAAGGGGAGTTTGCAGGACGCGACCATCGATTTGTTTGCGAAGGCCGGTTGGAGGATTACGCTGAGTGCGCGAAGCTACGCGCCCTCCATCGATGATCCTGAAATTGACTGCCTGATGGTGCGCGCGCAAGAGATGGCGCGCTACGTGGAGACCGGCGCGCTGGACGCCGGCATCACCGGACACGACTGGGTGATGGAGACGGAAGCAAACGTCCGGGAGTTGGCCGAACTGGTGTACGCCAAGCAGCGGCTCGCGCGTGTGCGCTGGGTGCTGGCGGTGCCCGAAGACTCACCAGTACAGAAACCTGAGGACCTGGCAGGGAAAGTAATCGCCACGGAAGTGGTGCGCACGACGGAAAAGTATCTGGCAAAACACGGAGTGAGCGCGCGGGTGGAATTTTCGTGGGGGGCTACAGAAGTAAAAGTGCCGCGGCTGGCCGATGCGATCGTGGAAGTGACGGAGACGGGGTCGTCCTTGAGAGCCCATCGCTTGAGAATTGTGGACACCGTGCTGGAATCGGCTACCGTGTTCATCATGAATCGCGAGGCTGCTGCCACAGCCTGGAAGCGTGAAAAAGCCGAAAATCTTATTCTGATGCTGCAGGGAGCGATTGACGCCACCAACAAAGTCGGACTGATGCTGAACGTGCGACGCGAACACCTGGAGGCAGTATTGAATGTTCTTCCGGCGCTGAAGAATCCGACGATTTCAAATCTGAGCGATCCAGAATGGATGGCGGTCAATACCATTATCGAGGAATCGGTGGTGCGGCAGATTCTACCTAAGTTGAAAACCGCGAAAGCGCAAGGGATTGTGGAATATCCCCTGAACAAGATTGTGCTGTGATGAGAATCCTGAAATTAACGCCAAAGGTTGAACGCCTGCTGTTGCGGTCTCGCCAGGAACGGGATGTCACGGCGCACCGCGTGGCGTTGCACATCGTGGAGGATGTTAAAAAACGTGGCGATACCGCTTTGCGCGACTGGACCAAGAAATTTGACGGCTTGGATTTACGCGATGGCATTTGGGTCTCCGGGCGAGAGATAGAGAAAGCCGGGCGTGAGACCGATAAGGATTTGCGCAGGGCCATCGAGCATGCGGCGCGGAACATCCGCGCGGTGGCGGAAAAGCAATTGCCTCGTGAATGGACCTTGGAGGTGGAACCGGGGGTCAGAATCTCGCAGCTCGTGGGACCGGTGGAATCGATCGGCTGTTACATTCCCGGCGGACGATTTTCGCTGTTATCTACGTTGCTGATGACGGTAATTCCGGCGATGGTTGCCGGTGTAAAGCACCTCACCATCGCGTCGCCAGGTCCGAACGCCGCGTTGCTGGCCGCGGCAAATATTCTGGGCGTCACGCGTATCGCTAGAATCGGGGGCGCACAGGCTATTGCGGCGTTGGCCTACGGCACGAAAGCCGTGGCACGAGTGGACAAAATATTTGGCCCCGGGAATCGCTTCGTCACTGCTGCGAAACAAATCGTCAGCCATGATTGCGCGGTCGATCTGCCAGCCGGGCCTACGGAAGCGATCGTGCTGGCCAATGACGGCAATGCCCGATGGATTGCCGCTGATCTGTTGGCCCAAACTGAGCACGCGCCGGATGCTGGAAGCTTTCTGGTTACCACCTCGCGAGATTTTGCGGAGCGCACGCAACGTGAAATTTGCGCACAGCTGCACATGCTGCCGCCTGCAAATCCCGCACAGATCTCGGCGCTGCGATCTGGAGCGATACTGCTGGCGCCTTCGCTGGGGGCCGCGTGCGAATTCGTAAATCACTTTGCGCCGGAACATTTGAGCTTGCCGCAGAATTCGAACGACCTGCTTAAAAAGGTAAATGCTGCTGGAACAATTTTTATTGGCCCCTGGAGCGCGCAGCCATTCGGAGACTATGCCAGCGGCAGCAACCACGTGTTGCCTACCGCGGGATGGGCGCGGAGCCGCGGGGGACTCAGCGCGGCTGATTTTGTGAAATGCATCACGACCCAGTCGATCAGCCGCCAAGGATTCACCCGCTTGGCGCATGACGTTCAGGTGCTGGCCAAAGCTGAAGGTTTACTTGCGCACGCCCATGCCGTGGAGGTGCGGCGATGAAGGCTCGATTGCCGGTACGCGCGGCCATCCTGAAACGCAAAACGTATGAGGCTCCCGCGGAGGGCCGGCTAAATAAGTTGAGACTGGATTTCAACGAGAACACCACCGGGTGTGGTTCCGCGGTTATAGGGGCGCTAAGAAAGCTCACGCCGAAACAACTGGCGATGTATCCCGAATATGCGAAGCCGACCAGCCGGATCGCGGCCTACTTTAGAGTTGCCGCCGAAGAACTGTTGCTCACAAACGGCGGCGATGATGCTTTGCGTGTTTTTTTCGACGCGTTTGTCGAGCCGCGCAGCCATATATTGATCTGTGAACCAACGTTCCCGATGTACCGCTATTACGCGGAAATTGCCGGGGCGCGCGTTCAGACGCTGCGCTATGACCGTGAAATGGAATTCCCACTGCACGAATTCATCGCTGCACTGCGAAAGAAACCACGCGTGGTTTTCATCGCTAACCCTAATAACCCTACCGGAACACTTTTGCAGCGGGATGCGATCAAGAAAATCCTGGCGGCTGCCAACGATACTGTGGTGGTGATTGACGAAGCCTACGCCGAATTTTCGGGCGTCACGATGCTGCCATGGATTCGCAAATATCCGCACCTGTTCGTGACCCGCACGTTTTCGAAAGCGGCGGGGCTGGCGGGTTTGAGGCTGGGCGCAGTCATGGCCCGCCGCGAGTCGCTGGCTTTGCTGCGCCGCGCCATGCCTCCGTTCCCTGTGAATATCGCGGCACTGGTTGCCGCAGCAGCGGCGGTCGCGGAAGGCAGGGCGATACGGGTTTATGTGAGCCGGACGCGGAGGATTCGCGATTGGTTCGCGGGTGAATTAAAGCGGTTGGGCGTAAAGTCCTTTCCGAGTGCGGGGAATTTCCTGCTAGCGGATTTTGGATCACGAGGGCCGGCGCTTTTCAAAAAGCTGGCTGGTCAAGGAATCTTGCTGCGGGAAAGAAGCAGCGACATTGGTCCAGGATTTGTGCGCATCACGATTGGCACAGCGGCGGAAATGCAGCGGTTGCTGAAGGCGATTTGAGAAGAAGCCGGCGGCAAATTCGGATCAAAGAGCAGGTGACTATGTTGCGCTCCGCCACCATTCACCGCAAAACGAACGAAACGGACGTTCGGCTGAAACTAAAGCTTGATGGGCAGGGCAAAGCGGATATTTCCACGGGTATCCGCTTCTTCGATCACATGCTGGAGCTTGTCGCGCGCCACGGCGGTTTCGATTTGCAGATAAAGGCCCGCGGTGACCTTGATGTCGACCAGCACCACACTGTTGAAGACGTGGGTATCGCACTCGGCGAGGCCGTGCTCCAGGCGGTGGGAAAAAAGCGTGGCATTCTGCGCGCTGGATATTTTGTGATGCCGATGGATGAGTCGCTGGCGATAGCGGCCATCGACTTGAGCGGCCGCCCTTACTGCGTGATTCATGCAAAGATCGGCGCAGAGAAAGTCGGCGATTTTCAGACTGAGTTGGTGGAGGATTTTTTTCAGGGTTTCGCGCAGGCCTCGCGATCCAACGTGCACTTGCGCGTGCTGTACGGGCGCTCCTCGCACCATCAGGTGGAAGCGATGTTCAAAGCTTTTGCCCGGGCGTTACGATTTGCGGTGTCGCGCGACAAGCGGCTGCGCGGCGTTCTGCCCAGCACGAAGGGGCTACTGTAGCAAAGTTATGAAAGTTACTTTGATCGATTACGGCGCCGGCAACCTGCCTTCCGTGGAGCGCGCGTTGCTGCGGCTTGGAGTGCAGTCGGAAAGAACGGACTCGCCGGAAGTGCTGGCGGCTGCGTCGGTGGTGATATTGCCAGGCGTAGGGCACTACGCCGCTTTGATCCGGGCACTGGATAAAAAAGGTTTGCGAGACGCGCTCATCGCCGCAATCCATCGCGGCATTCCTTTTCTGGGAATCTGCCTCGGCCTTCAGGCGCTGTACCAGAGAAGCGACGAAGCACCGGAGTTGGATGGGCTGCAAATTCTGCGTGGCTCCGTTCGCGTGCTGGCAGGAGCTGTAAAGCTGCCGCACATGGGATGGAATCAGGTGCAGCGCGCGCCCATGGGGTCGATGTTGCTCGAAGGAATCGATGCCGCCGCATATTTTTATTTCGCGCATTCGTTCGCGGCCATTCGTCAGAATGACGGTCATCAGCATGTGGGCCGCCAGAATCGCGATTCGGTGGCGGCTCGCGCGACCTGTAACTACGGAACGGAATTTGTCGCTGTCGCCGAAAAAGAAAACGTCTTCGGGGTGCAATTCCATCCGGAAAAGAGCGGCGACGCGGGCCAGCGCGTGCTGCGGAATTTTCTGCGGCTGGCCACATGACCCTGGCGCGACGCATTATTCCCTGCCTCGACACGGATGGGGAGCGGGTGGTGAAAGGCGTGAATTTTGTGGGATTGAGGGATGCCGGCGACCCAGTCGCGCTGGCGGCGCGCTATAACGCCGAGGGCGCCGACGAACTGGTGGTGCTGGATATCGCGGCCTCGCGAGATCGGCGTCCGACCTTTCTCGAAACCATTCGGGGAGTGGCCAACGAGTTAAACATTCCTTTGACGGCAGGTGGGGGCATTCGAACGCTGGATGATGCGCGTGCAGTGGTCCGCGCCGGCGCCGACAAAATTACCGTAAACACGGCGGCGGTTCTGCGGCCCGCCCTAATTTCAGAGCTCTCGGCGGAGTTTGGCGCGCAAGCGGTAGTCTTGGCTATTGACGCGAAAAAAAGCGGGACGGGTTGGGTGGTAATGGTGAGAGGCGGGCGAGAAGCTACCGACCTTGAAGCCGGCTCTTGGGCGATAGGAGGAGCGGAGTTGGGAGCCGGAGAAATTCTGCTGACCTCTGTCGACCGCGACGGTACGCAAATTGGTTTCGACATTCCCCTGACCGTGGCGATCTCCAGTGAGGCTTCTATTCCCGTGATCGCGTCCGGCGGAGCGAAACTCCCGCAACATTTTGCGGAGATTTTTCGCGATGGCTTTGCAGATGCAGCGCTGGCGGCTACTATTTTCCATGACGGCACGCAGTCGATTCGAGCGTTGAAGCAATTCCTCGCGGGTCAAAATGTTCCGGTTCGGCTCCCATGCTAATTCCCTGCATTGACCTGCAAGATGGGCAAGCGGTTCAATTGGTCCAGGGCCGCAAGCGCGAATTGGCAGTGGCAGATGTGCTGGGCCTGCTGGAGAAATTCAAAGCCTACGAATGGCTGCACGTGATTGACCTGGACGCCGCGATGGGCAAAAAACCGAATTCGAAATTAGTGAAGGAGCTGTGCTGGGAAGCTAGCGCTTCTTACGGCACGAAAGTTCGCGTAGGCGGCGGCATCCGAACCGTGGCGCGGGCTGTGAAAGTTGCGGGGTGGGATCCTGCTCAGATTATTATCGGCAGCGCGGTATTCCGTGACGGCAAGGCTGACCTTCGCTTTCTTGAGAGGTTAACCCGCAAAATTGACCCTTCAAAAATTGTCATCGCCCTCGATACGGCAAACGGGATGATCACGACGCAGGGTTGGAGGCGTAAATTAAGGCTGCGACCGAACGAAGTGATGACGCAGCTGGCCACATTCTGTGCGGCGTTTCTCTGCACCGACGTAGATCGAGAAGGAACGATGAGCGGCGTGGACTTGAAGTGGTTTCGCAGCCTGCGCGAAGCCACCAGGCATCCGATTATTGCGGCCGGAGGAATCAAAACGCGCCGCGAAGTCGCGGCGCTGGAAAAAATGGGTATGGATGCTGCGGCAGGAATGGCCATGTACAAAAATATTCTGTGTTAGCGAAAGCTAGCGCATGTAGGCGTCAGTAATGTATTGCTGCACCATGCGCTGGGTGTTGAAAAAGGATCCGTTGATGGCGATGGAATGTTGCATGACGCTGAGATAGCGGTCGCGCTCGTTGTAAAACATCGGGACGATCACGCTATCGAGTTTGTTGTAAAGAGATTCAGCGTCGGCGCGATTGTCGGTCACCAGATCCGGTGTCGAGCGGCGCACATCGCCGATGGCCCAGCCGGTAACGCCTTCAATGTGACCTTCAGACCACCAGCCATCCAGAATGCTGAGGCTGGGGACGCCATTCAGAGCGGCTTTCATTCCGCTGGTGCCGGAGGCTTCGAGAGGAAATTGCGGCGTGTTCAGCCACAAATCGACGCCGGCGGTAATTTTTCCGCCCAGGTCCATGTTGTAGTCGTCGAGAAAAACCACGGACACCGCTTTGCGCAGCGCTTTCTTGGCCTGAAAAATATTCTTGATGATGGCTTTCCCGCCGGCGTCGTGCGGGTGGGCCTTGCCGGCATAGACGATTTGAAAAGGTCCGGCATTTTTGGCGATCTGCCGCAAGCGGTCGAGATCCGCCAGAATCAGGTCGGCGCGCTTGTAGCCCGTGGCTCTGCGCGCGAATCCGATGGTGAATTTCGCGGGATCAAACTTCAGGCCTGTTTTCTGGCGAACGACCTCGAGAAGTTCATGCTTGGCAATTAAATGCGCCGCCCAGACTTCCTCCGGAGGAAGCGCCAGCGCGCCGCGCAAACTGTAGTTGTCTTCCCGCCACGTGGGGATATATCGATCGAAAAGCTGCCGAAAGACCGGCGCGGTCCAAGTACCGGCGTGAACACCGTTGGTAATCGCTTCGATGGGAATGCCCGGGAACATTTGCCGCGAAGTTTCGCCATGCTGCTTGGCTACGCCGTTTACGTATTTGCTGAGGCTGAGCGCGAGATAGGTCATGTTCAGTGACGCGCCGGAGAGCGCGGCCTGTTTTAAATCGGGGAAGGCTTGCTCGGCTTGGAGAACTCGCTTGATGAGATCAGCGGATGAAGTATCTTTCAGGTCAAAAATATCCGTCTGATTTGGAAATGCGCGTGTCAAATATTCCATAGGGAAGCGGTCGTGACCGGCGGGCACTGGCGTGTGGGTGGTGAAGACGCACTTACAGCGAACCTTTTCGATGTCCTCGGCGCGGATGGTGGTGCGGCCGGCGCTGGCTGCTTCCGCTTCCAAAAGCTCCAAGGACAGAAGCGCTGCGTGCCCTTCATTCATGTGATAGCGCGTCAGTCGGTCGTGACCGAGGGCGCGGAGCATGCGCACGCCGGCGATGCCCAGAATTACCTCCTGGCACAAGCGGTAGTAAGGATCTCCGCCATACAGACTGCCGGTCAGGTTGCGATCGATGTCGGCGTTCGAGGGCAAATCGGCGTCCAGAAAATAAATGGGGACTTCAAATCCACGGACGCCAACGGCGTCATAACGCCAGCACCGCAGCTCCACGCGGCGATCTTCGAGGGGAATACTTACGCGCGCGGGCTCCTCGTGCAGAAAATCTTCGATGCGCCAGGTTACCGGCTCCTCGGTTTGGGTGCCGTCTTCGGACAGCCGCTGGGAGAAATATCCTTTGCGATACAGCAGCGAGACCGCAATCATGGGCAGGCGAAGGTCGGCGGCGGCACGAATGGTGTCGCCGGCCAGCACACCCAGGCCGCCACTGTAGCTGGGCATGGAGTTTTCGAGCGCAATCTCCATGGAGAAGTAAGCGACCAAGCGTTTTTCTTCGTTAACGCGCGCCATTCGAATCAGTTCTCCCGTAACGCCCACACCCGTTCAGCGTAGAAAATACCATGGTGGAGATTCCCATTGTCGGGGAATACAAGCAGCCAGGCAAGGAGTGGTGAAAGAAATTGTGAAAGGATTGCACGCCGATGCTGTTAACCATTTGGCATGATCCATGAAGGTTCAGTTAGGAGAGGTGATTTCCGGCGGCTTGGTCAGCGGCGATGTGGCTGGCATCGCCTGCTGAATATCCCAGTCCTCGCAGGATGTCGGTGTTATGTTCGCCCAACAAGGGAGGCGGGAGGCGGTAGCTAACGGGCGTGTCAGAAAGCCGAATCGGATTGGCGATGGTTCTTATGGCGCCGAGCGCTGGATGTTCGAGCTGCACGATCAGCCCGCGCGCCTGGCTTTGAATATTCTCGAGCGCTTCGCGAACACCGTTGATGGGCGCGGAAGGAATTTCCGCGGTGGCGAAGAGCGCCAGCCATTCGCGGGCAGGCTTGGTCGCAAACGCCTTTTGCAGCACCGGTAGCAGCTCGGACCGATGCTTCACACGCAGAGCATTGGTCCGAAATCGTTGATCGTTTCGCAAATCTCCCGCGCTATCCGCAGCTGCGGCAAATTTCTGCCAGAGCGTCTCGGTCCCCACACCTACAACAAAATAGGCTCCGTCGCTGCCGCGAAACATTTCGTACGGAACGATGCTGGGGTGCGCGTTACCCCAGCGGGCGGGTGAAACTCCGGCATTGAGGTAACTGCTGCCGGCGTTGGCCAGCCAGGTCAGTTGCGAATCGAAGAGCGCCATATCGAGGAACTGGCCCTGACCGGTTTTCGCGCGGGCCAACAGCGCCGTAAGAATTCCCATGGCGGCGTAAATTCCACAAGTCATATCCGCGATCGCGATGGGATAGCGCATCGGCGCGGATTCTGCATTGCCAGTGAAACTCATGACGCCAGCTTCGGCCTGGGCGATTATGTCGTAGCCGGGCGCGCCGGCCCGCGGGCCGGAGAGTCCATATCCAGTGATGCTGCAATAAATCAGTTTCGGATCTTGCTCGCGAAGGTTTTGCGCGTCCAGGTTTCGTTTTTTTAGTGACTCAACGGAAGGCTGATTGGTGAGAAAAATATCGGCGGTGCCAATCAGCTTGTGCAAGGCTTCGAGTCCCAGCGGGTGATCGTAATCGAGCGCAATCGACCGCTTGTTGCGATTGGCGGCCAGAAAATATGCCGACACGTCGCCTAAAAATGGTGGGCCCCAGCCCCGCGACTGATCTCCAATGCCGGGCCGCTCAACTTTGATGACGTCGGCGCCGAGATCACCCAGCAGCATCGCGCAGTAGGGGCCGGCCAATGCTTCGGTCATCTCTACCACGCGCACACCATCGAGAACGTTGGTCACGGCGAGGGATTATAGCCGAGTCTTACGCAGCGGGGGCTCACGGTTGACTAGCGCTTCGGAAATTTGGGGAAACGGTAAGGAGTGACACCGCGGCCTTCTTCCACGGTGATGATTTGGTCAACGGGCACGTTTTGAATGGTGTCTACGGCGCCGCTTGGCCAGGTGATTTCCACGGAATCAGCCCTGGTGCGCTTGCCTAAGCCAAAGTAAATTCGCGGGTCCTGCGAGGAGCAATAACTCATGCCGCCTTTGGCCTGGTCGTAGGAGACGAAGCCGCCGGCGGTCACTTTCAACCGCGCTCCTAGCCCGTCGCGATTACTTTTGGCGCCGACTAAGTGCACCGCCAACCAGTGGTTTTTATTGGCCGCGATTTTCGCACTGGCAGCGCCGCCGTTGTTGCGAAAAAGTTGCGCGGGTTCACCGTTGTTGTTAACCACAAAATCCTGCCAGCCGTCGTTGTCGTAGTCGCCTATCGCCAAGCCTCGACCAACCATTGGGGCGCGGAATACAGGAGTTTGCGTGGCGGTAGCGTCCACGAAATGCCCGTTACCGGTATTGCGGTACAGGCGTTTCTCTTCCTGGTAGGTTACGTCGGGATGATACAGAGCGATGTTGTCTAGGATGTGTCCGTTGACGACGAGCAGATCTCGCCAGCCATCGTTATCGAAATCAAAAAAGCGCGCGCCAAAACTGCTATTGCGGTAATTGGACTGACCGATTCCGGAGGCGACCGTAGCGTCTATAAAAAATCCTTCCCCGCTGTTGCGGTAATAACGGTTCAACTGAAAATCGAGATGGCTCACGAACAAATCGTAGCGGCCGTTGTTGCGAACGTCGGCAGCATCGGCGCTCATGCCCGCTTCGGCTTTTCCGTCCTCGCTGAAGCCAGCGCCGCCGCTGTAGCTGGCATCGCGAAAGCTGCCGTCGCGATTGTTGAGGTACAGAAAATTGCGCTGAGTATCGTTGGCGATAAAAATGTCCGGCCAACTGTCGCCATTGAGATCAGCGAGTACCACCGCGAGGCTTTTGCCATCGCGATTCTCAAGGCCAGAAACCTTGGTCACGTCTGAAAACGTACCGTTGCCATTGTTGTGATAAAGGCGCGGTGAAGTGCCTGAAAAACTATCTGGGTGGCAATAAGCGCGGTAAACCTGCTTGTTCCCGCCACAACTTACCGGATGATCCACGTCGTATTGAACATAGTTGGTGACCAGCAGGTCGAGATTTCCATCGTGGTCGTAATCGAACCACCCTGCCGCCGTAGCCCAGTCTCCCTCTTCGGCCACGCCCGCAGCCACAGTGACATCCGTGAATGTTCCATCGCCATTGTTGTGATACAGCACGGAGCGGCGATATCCGGTCATATAAATATCCTGATAGCCGTCGTTATCGAAGTCGGCGATGGCTACGCCGAAGAAAAACCCTCCGTCCGTGTGGATGCCGGACTTAGCGGTTACGTCCGTGAACGTGCCATCGCCGTTATTTCGGTAGAGCGCGGGCTGCGGAGGAGTGGCGGGATGAAACGCTGGAGTGAAACCGCTATTTACGAAAACAATGTCCAGAAAGCCGTCCTGGTCGTAGTCAATCCAGCCTACCCCCGCGCCCATGGTCTCCAGGTAAAGTTTTTGATCGGATGCGGCGCGCTCGTGACGAAAATGAATTCCTGATTTGGCGGTGACGTCTTGAAACTGGACCCCAAATGGGTTGGCAGCGGGAGCAGATTTCTTCAGGGTGCGCGGTGTTTTCGGCCGTGGTTTTTGCGATGGCCCGGCGAGCACGACGGGGCAGACAGCCAGAATTAGAGTCAGGGCGCGCGAAGAGAAAAGAACTCGCCGGCAAAATGTTTCAATTCGGAACATGAATGACAATAGACGCCGCAAAATAGTAGCACTGCGGACGCTCCCACCAGCACAAATGGGCAAAAACAATACTAAAATTGACGTGCGATAATTTTGAATACCCGCATCGAAATATTTTTCGTCTAAGCTGGCACGTTACTCTACTTTGGCCTTGACACTCCTCTTATTCGAACGCTAGCCTTACGCACAATTTGTTGAGAGGGGTTGGTTTCTGCAGGAAGAAAGCAGCTTTTGTAATTCAAACATTGTCCACCCTCGCGACGATGACTCTGTCGTTGTGCGCACCGGTGAAGCCTTCGCCTCTGGAAAGCCGTTCCCTTGTACTTCCCTGACATCCAAGCGCCAATCACTGGTCGCGCTGGCGCTGCTATTAACTTCGATGACCGCTGCCTGCGCGCGAGCCGACATGCGCAAGATCATTTTCGATACCGACCCTGGCACAGATGATGCGCTGGCGTTGATGCTGGCGTTCAATTCCCCGGAGCTCGATATTCGCGCGATTACCGTGGTGCCCGGTAACGTGACCGCCAAGCAAGGCCTGGAAAACGCACTGCGCATGACTTCACTCGCCAACCGCTGCGATGTTGCGGTCGCCGCGGGAGCGCAGCATCCGTTATTTCAGAAATTAATCACCGCGGAGTTCTGGCACGGAAAAAACGGAATGGCTAACGTGGAATTGCCGCCGAGCAAGTGCAAGGCGGACGCGCGATTTGGCCCCGACCTGATCATTGAAATAATTCACGGCGCGCCGCACGAAATAACGCTCGTGCCCGTAGGGCCGCTGACCAACATCGCGCTGGCGATCCAGAAAGATCCCTCGATTGTGCCGCTGGTGAAAGAAGTGATCCTGATGGGCGGCTCGCTGAAAGGAGGAAACGTCAACGCCGCCGCCGAAGCCAACATCTACGGAGATCCGGAAGCCGCACAAATTGTTTTTCAGGCCGGATGGCCCATCACCATGGTGGGGCTGGATGTCGGCGATAAAACATTGTTTGGGCGCAAGCAACTGGAGGCGCTAGGGAGAAATCGCGGGCCGATGAGCGAGTTCACTTACAAGGTCGGGAAATTTCTTGTAGAGTTAGCGGAAAAATTCGGGGACAGTGGCAGCCCAATGTACGATCCGCTGGCGGTGGGAGTAGCCATCGATTCGACGCTGGTGACGGCCCCCGCCATGCACGTGGAGGTCGAAACGCGCGGCGAGTTCACGCGCGGCGAGACGGTGGCCAACCGCCGTAACGAGATCGAACGAAATGTTTTGCACCATTTTCCGGCAGGCTCCGGGGAGGCCGACCGCTATATGATCGAGGGCCTCGACAAGGTGGAGCCCAACGCGAAAGTGTGTATCGAAGTGCAAGCCGACAAATTTTTACAGATGTTCGTTTCACGTCTTCAAGGCAAGTAAGGTGGTCACGCAACTTTCGACCGGGAGTCCCGGCGTCCAGAGTTTTTGGAGGGTTTGACAATGAAGCAGGCATTTCAGAAGTTCGCGGTCCTCGGATTATTTTTCTTGTTTGTGGTTACCACCTGTATCGAAGCGCAAACGCTGGATCGCGGGGCGATTCATGGATTCGTGTACGACGCTTCGGGCTCCGCGGTTCCCGGTGTAAAAGTAACGCTAACCAACCCGTCGACGGGCCTCCATCGCGAGCTGGCGACGGATGAAAATGGGGCGTATGACTTTCAAGCGCTGATTCCGGGCGAATATACCGTGGCGTTTGAATCCGCCAACTTCAACACCTACACGGTCAAAAAGATTACCGTCAGCATCGGGGCGTCCCTGGCCCTGGATGCCCATATGAAGATCCGAACAGCGGAACAAAACATCACCGTTACCGCCGATGCGGTGGAAATTGTGGACACCTCGACGTCCGGCATCTCTCAAGTCCTCGACACCAAGAGTCTGCAAGACCTCCCGTTTCCCGGCCGGGACTACCGGGACCTCGCGCAATTGACTCCGTCCGCGCAGGTGACACCCGGGCTCCGGGGCGCCATTCGGCTCGGGGGTCAGCAGAGCGATTACAACGGCCTGGTTATCGACGGCGCCGACACCACCAATAATTTCTTCGGCGAAAACTTTGGCTCGCTGGAAACCAAGAACCTTACCGTTCCCATCGAGGCGGTACAGGAATTTCAGGTGGTCACCAACGGATTTGCTCCTGAGTTCGGGCGCGCCACCGGTGGTCTTCTCAACGTGGTCACCAAGTCCGGCACCAATGAAATTCACGGCGAAGCTCACGAATATTTCCGCGGCAGCGGCATTACCAAGGACGATGCTCTGGGCGCACCGCCAAACATCGACAAACAGAGTCAGTTCGGCGGTTCCGTGGGATTTCCGATACGCAAAGATCGCCAGTGGCTATTTCTGTCGACAGACATCCAGCGCAGCCACGGACCGCTGACCACAACCCTTTGTCACGGCGATGCTGCCTGCGAGGCCGATGCTGGTCCCATCATCCAGGCGCCCTTGAACGGCACGGACCAACTTGGCCCCAGCTGCACAAATATCGTTTTCGGGGTGACGCGGCTTTTGCCGGGTTGCTACGGAGTGCCAAATTTGGGCGCCTTGGAAGGCGCGAGCACACAGTTCCAGAATCTTTTCACGCTATTGGGCCACTACGATTATCAAATCACGCCAGCGAATCACTTCAGCATTCGTGGGCTGGGGACGAGAAATCACACCAGCGGCTTTACTGGCGGTCACGGGCAATCCGAAACCTTTGACGCGTTCGGCGACACTGAGGACTTTGTCAATCAAGGCATAAGCGGTGTTTTCTCGTTGACGACGGTGCTCGGAAGGAAAGTCAATGAAGTGCGAGTTCTGCTTCAAGGCGAAACCCGCAAGCGGCATCCCATCTTTTCCGGAGCTCCCGAAATTTTCATTGCCGGAATCGGCGAGTTTGGCCAGCGTTTCTATCTGCCGGGCAACAACGACAACGGTAAATTGCAAGTTCAGGACAACTTCTCTTACTCCTTCGGAAAGCACGACATGAAGTTTGGCGGCGACGTCAATTCCTTTGTCGATCGTAAAGACGTTTTTGCTGGATGGAGCGCTGGCAGGTACAATTATTCAACACTCTGCGACTTCGATCCCGATCCCGCGGCGAGCTTTTGCGCGGATTACACCGCCAATACGGGTAATCCCATTCCAGCGGCTACCAATCCCAACTTTTACTTCCAGGGCTTCGGTCTGAATGGTCAGGATCCGTTCCAGGCTAATAAGCTCGGACCTGCTTACCAGACTGGCATCGGGCTATACGCGCAGGACAAATGGCAAGTTACTCCTCGCCTCACGCTGACCTATGGTTTGCGCTGGGACGGCACGCGGAATCCGCAGACTCAGTCGGTCATCACCGGGCAGCAGGTCTACGTTGGCGTGGGCGCCGGCAGCCATCTCGTTCCCGTACCGCAGGATGTGCCGAACGACTACGAACAATGGGGACCCCGCGTTGGAGTGGCCTGGAATGTGGGCTCAACGTCTCATCCCACGACGGTGCGGGCGGCTTGGGGCCTATACTACGCGCAATCTCCAACCATCTTCTTCCCGACTCTCGGCAGCGCTAAATCACAAACTTTGTTTTGCCCGACGGTGTTCTTTTGCAACCCGCAAAGTGGCGTCCCGTACATCTATCCCTCCAGTTTTTCTTTTGGAGTTGAACAGATGTGCACGCAAAGTGTGATTGGCTGCCCGTCGATTAACTACACCGATCCGGCATTCCGGAATCCACGGGTATCAAATCTTACCGTGGGGGTCGAACACCAGGTTGCCAGCGGTTGGACCGTGTCCGTCAACTACGCCTACATGCATTCGGCGCGTTTGAAGACCGGAGGTTTCAGCACGTCAAACTGGCAACGAAACTTCGTCTCGCTGGGAACCGACGAGTTGGGAAGGTCTATTCTTGCTTCCGAGCCCGGCGGCGTGGGGACATGCGACGCAACCGGCGCGCTGGTATTTGGAGCTTTGCCGGCGGATTGCACGCTCTCGGTTTTTGGTGTCGGCGAACTGGCCAGCTTCAGCCACGGAAATTATCACGAGCTGGTCGTCGCGGTTAACAAGCGGCTTTCCCACCGCTTTCAGTTTTTTGCAAACTACACGTGGTCGCGCAATTTTGACAATGCATCGAGCGAGCGCGATACCGATACTTTCTTTGGCGCACAAGATCCCTTCAACATTAACCTCGACTACGGACGAAATGGTTTGGATATCACCCACCAATTCAAGTCCGGCATCGTGGCCGACCTACCCTGGGGATTCACGTGGAGTAGCAATTTCATCGCCCACAGTGGCTTGGCCTACCCGGCTTACGTCACCACGGATATAAATGGAGACGGCGTGGTCAACCAGTTCTCCTTCAACGACCGTCCGGCGGTTCAGCTCGGCAGCGGAAAGCCATTTCTGCTGTCGCGTTATCCCGCACGGCAACCTGATTTCTTTACCTGGGATATGCGCATCGCCAATGAGCTGAAACTGGGCGAGCGCTATAGACTTCGCTTAAGCGCGGATCTGTACAACGTCACCAACCGGGGTAATTTGTATTCGAACCCGGACAATACTGCGTTCGTTAATCTGCCTGGTTCGTGCACAGCCATTCCCGGCAGTATATCTTCGACCTGTCCGCCGCTCACTGCGATTCCCACTCCGGCCAACACTCCTGGCTATCGGTTACTTGATGAAATTTCGCCGGGGAGCACGCCGTTCGCGTTGCAATTGGGTGTGCGGTTTCAGTTCTAGATGGTAATGATAGACGGGGAGCGGCGGCGCTTCCTGAAGGGCTTGTCCGCGTCAGCGGCGATGTTGTCGCTGGTCCGCATCTCCGGAGCGCTCGCTTGCTGTCCGTCGAAGAACCATTTGTTGGCTGTATACCGTTCGCGAGTTGCCAAGGAAAACACTGTGCGCTGGCCCATTTTGAAGGGCAGTCCCGTGCTGGACAGCTTGCATCCGGTGATCGAAAGCTCCCGGGACGTCCGCACCAACATCGAGAAAATCATCGAAGTTGCCGGCTGGATGGGCTACGAAGAACTGCCCTTGCCGGAGTTCACGCTTCCCCTCGGCGTGGGCGCCGGTGATGGCGACGACGCAATTGATTTTATTCTTATCGCCGATTCCATCGATACGGCCTTCACCGATTTTGCCACCAACGAAAAGTTTCGGGTCGATTTTGCCGGGCAACACTGGTCGGACTCGGAAGCGGAATTTGCCTGCCTGAAACGCGCCATGGATGCGGGGGTTCCGATCCTCGACGGCGAATTCCTATCCAGAGTGACGCTATCGGAACTGGATAAGATTTTCGCTGGCAACATTGAAATGCCCATGCTGGATGCAAAGCTTGAAGTGCTGCACCAGGTGGGTGCAGTACTGGCGAAAAAATACGATGGGCGCTTTCACAAATTCATCCATGATTGCTCGCCGCGACTTTACGACCACGGTAACGGAATTATCGAACGCCTGGTGAAAGAGTTTCCCCGCTTCGATGATGTGAGTACTTTCGAAGGGCACCAAATAAACTTTTATAAGCTGGCGCAACTGGGCGTGTGGATGCTGTACTCCACGCTGCACAAGTCCGGCAAGTTTCGCCTGGAGGATCCGGAAAAGATGTCGGCCTTCGCGGATTATATTGTTCCGGTAGCGCTGCGTTTGCTCGGCTTGACGAGCTACTCGAAGGAGTTGGAAACCACTATCAATACGCATCAATTGATTCCGCGGGATTCGCGGCAGGAAATTGAGATTCGCGCGCACTGCCTGTATGCCACCGCCTTGCTCACGGAGGAAATCAACAAGCTGCGCGGCCCCAAAGAACAAGTCATCATTCCGCAAATCGATGCGCGGCTCTGGACGCATTACCACACCACTTCGTGGCCGCATCATCTGACCAAGACCATCATGTATTGATCCGCTCCGGATAGTGTTAGTGTTCGGGCATGAAGGGAAAATCATGAGCACTGGAAAATGGATGTTCCGTAACGTGGCCGTTGCAACGCTATTCGCGGGTTTGCAGTGTGTCTCGCTCGCTCAGGGCAAGCGCAAAGTCATTATCGACCAGGATTGCGCCGGACCCGGCGGCACGGACATGCAAGCCATTCTGGCGCTTATAAATTCTCCACGAACAGACGTGCTGGGAATCACCGTGCTGACCGGCGACGCGTGGCGCGATGAAGAAGTGCAGCATACGCTGCGGCTGTTGGAGATTATCGGGCGCACCGACATTCCCGTGGTGCCTGGCGCAATCTTTCCACTGGTGAACACCAAGGAATACATCGCCAAGTGGGAAACGATGTACGGCAAGGTCGTCTATCAAGGTGCCTGGAATTACGCCAAGGGCTACGCGGTGCATGGACCTTATGACATTCCGCCGATGCCAGAAGGCACGCCGTCTGCAAAGGCTTCGACGGAAGATGCCGCGCGATTCATGGTGCGCATGGTGCGCCAGTATCCACACGAAGTCAGCATCTACGCGGCAGGCCCCATGACCGATCTGGCCCTGGCGCTGGCTCTGGACCCTCATTTCGCGGAGAACACAAAAGAATTGATCGTGATGGGCGGCAGCATCAATCCGCGCACGGACGATCCTGAATTCAGCCTCACTCCGCGCCGTGAATTTAATTTCTGGATGGATCCGGAGGCGTCGCGCGCGGTGCTGCACGCGCACTGGCCGCGCATGGTGCTGACCACCGTGGACATTTCCGTGCAGACGCGCATGGAAAAAAGTTTAATCGCGGAAGTGGCGAAAAGTCAGACCCCCGGAGCGCAGTACGTCGCGAAATATGCGGAAGCGAATTATTTATGGGACGAGCTGGCCGGGGTGGCGTGGCTCGACCCCACGTTTATCACCAAATGGCAGAAACTCTATATCGACGTGGACATCGACCACGGCGCTTTTTATGGCGACACACTGGCGTGGGCGCCGGGCCAGCAGCCCGGGATGGGCGAGCAGTTAGTGGACGTACAAAAGGAAGTGGACAAGGAAAAGTTTTACAAAGAATACGTGGAGCTTTTATCGCGGCCCACGCCGCACTCTGGACCGCCCGCGGCTAGATAAATCAGGGATGCGCCTCGGAGGCGGAGCTCAACGCCTGGCGGTAATCGGCGTCTTCGGGAGCGAGCTCCGAGGCCTTTCGAAATGCCGCCAGCGCCCGGGAGCGATCGTTCTTGCGCATCCATATTTTCCCAATCTCGTAGTAGGCGTCCGCTTCCTTGGGATTGATAAGCGTTACGGCGTTGAAGGAGGCCAGCGCGGCTTCGAAATTTTTCTCCCCGGCTTCGATCACGCCTCGTACGAATAAGAAATCCGGTTGGTACGGCTGGATTTCAAGAGCTTTATCTATGAACGCCCGCGCCTGCTGAGCGTCCCGCATGGAGAAATAAATTTTGGCCAGCTGCGAATACGCGAAAGCGTTCCCGGGATTTTTCTCAAGCGCTTGCCGCAGCAAATCCTGGGCCTCGGACAACTTGTTCTGCATGGCCAGCTGGTTGGCCTGTTCGACCAGGTGCAGTGATTGAACACGGTTCTCGGAGGTTTCATGCTCGGCCCGAGAAATCGTTTCAAACTCCGCGCGCACCTGGCTCGCCAGATCCTTCTGTCCCGCGCAATCGTATGCGTTGGACAACAGAAAAAGCGCGTCAGCGTCCAACGCGCGCTGCCGTTCCGCAGGGCGAAGAACCTCCGCGGCACGTTGACACTTGGCAAGGCGCACCAGAATTTTGGCGTAAAGCGTTCGTCCGGGCTCGTACTCTGGCTTCGCCGTCACAACTTTTTCGGCATCCAGCAGCGCTCTTTCATTTTCGCCGGCGTCAGCGTAAATTCCCGCCCGAAGAAAACGCGCCAATCCATCGGCGGGATTGTGCGACAGCACGGCGTCCAGCTCACGGAGGGCCGCAGGGGCATCTCCTTTTCTCGTGTACGCGGTTGCCAAAAGATTTTTGAGTTCCAGGCTCGAGGGAGCAATATCGAGGGCGGCGCGAAAAGCAGCAACAGATGCATCGTAGTCCAGCGTATCCATCTCCAAAATTCCAATGGCTCGAAGGACCGGAATACTGCGAGGATGCTGCCGGCGCGCGGTTTGTAGAATAGTGCGCGCAGCCTCGTCGTTGCGGACGCGCCGATATAGATCTGCCAGTGACAGTTCGATGCCTTCGTTCCCCGGCTGACGCCGTAAGGCTTTTTGATACACCTCGATGGCTTCCGGGAGGCGTCCTTCCCTGCTCAACGATTCAGCTGATGGAACCGCCATTTTTTTGTCGTGGCCAGATGGGAGTTGAGATCCTCCAAACAAACTATTGCGGGTCTCAAGAGAAGCAAATTCAGGCTCATCCCTGGGGACAGCCAATGCAGAAATTGCCAACACCATTGATAAGCCGGCGGTCGCGAGTAGTCTCAAATCTCAGCCAATATAACAGAGAAAAATATAGGCTTGCCGATGTGTTTTGCCCTTCGGTATGTGCTATCGTTCCCCGCGCTCGTGCACCCATGACCTGCCTAGATGTGGACGTTGTTGCATGGCGCGAGAAATTTAAAAAACCCGCAGGAGAATTATGCCGGAGCCCGCGCAAGTAGTTGGAATCGGAAGCTGTGGCGTGGATTATTTTGCGATCGTGCCGCGGTTGCTCGGCCCGGAAGAAAAAATCAATGCGGACCGCCTCGAAATTCATGCCGGCGGGGTAACCGGGAACAATTTGACGCAGGTCGGCCGCCTCGGCGTTTCGGCCGCGTGGCTGGGCCTGATAGGAGACGACGACAGCGGCCGTCTGATTACCAAAGCTTTCGCGGACGACGGCCTGGATCTCTCGGGGATTGAGACCATCAAGGGAGAACAGTCCACTTTCGTGTGGATCCCGGTGGATGCGCAGGGCGAGCGCTGCATTTATATGTTTCCCAACGTGAATGGCAAGCTTTCTGCCCAGCAGGTGCGCACGATTTTCACGCCGCACATCAGCAAGGCTCGCCACTTTCACACCGAAGCTTCGCAGTTGCCGTTGCCGCCCATAAAAGAAGGCATGCAAATCGCTCGCGCAGCGGACGTGCGAGTGATTTTCGACCTTGATGTAGCGCCGAGTTATTTCGCGCAAGCCAAGCTTGGCAGTGAAGCGGAACTTCTCGCCGCGCTGCAACTCGTAGATGTACTTAAACCGTGCAAAGCTGCGGCCCGCGAAATCACCGGTGAAACTGATTACGAAAAAATGGCCACGAGGCTTTTGGCACTCGGTCCAAAGATCATAGCCCTCACCATGGGAGCGGATGGCTGCCTTATCGCGGAAGGACAGAAGTTGGTTCATGTGCCGCCTTTCCAGGTAAAAGTTGTCGATTCCACCGGCGCCGGCGACGCTTTCATGGGCGGCTTGTCATACGGCTTATTGCAGCAGTGGGACCACCAGCGCGTCGGTACTTTTGCCAATGCGTGCGCGGCGATTTGCTGCACTAAAGTTGGTGCGCGCTCTATGGGCAAGCGTGACGATATTATGGCGTTGATGAAGTCGCAACGCGCTGCCGAAGCGTCCGCGTTCTAAGCGCTGAGTCCGCTACGAGTACGTCGGGCTTTCAGGAGATTCGGAAATGTTTGTTCCCCACACCTTCGCCGTCGCCCTAATCATGATGATCGCCAGCGCGGTCTGCTGGGGCTCCTGGGCAAATACCTACAAAGGCGTCAAAAATTACCGCTTCGAACTTTTTTACTGGGATTACGCGGTTGGAATTTTTCTCATTTCCCTGGTACTGGCTTTTACCATGGGCAGCACTGCAAATGATTCTTCCAACTTTCTAAACAATGTTCGCGCCGCCGATGGTTCGAACATTGCTTCCACCATGATTGGTGGCGTGATTTTCAATCTTGCAAATCTTCTGCTGGTCGCCGCCATCGACATGGCGGGTTTGGCCATTGCTTTTCCGGTTTCCATTGGCATTGCGCTGGTGGTCGGCGTGGTTTCCAGTTACATTCTCCAGCCTAAAGGCCACGCGGGGTTGTTGGCGGCAGGAGTTGCCTGTGCACTGGTCGCCGTAATTCTCGACGGCAAGGCTTACGGCAATCTGAAAACCGCGAATCGCGAAATCACCCGGAAAAGCATCGTCACCTGCGTCGTCTCGGGAATACTGATGGGCATCTGGGCGCCATTCGTAACGCGCTCGATGACGCACGGCAACACGCTCGGCCCGTACAGCGTGGCGGTTTTCTTGACGCTGGGCGCTTTGCTGTCGTGCTTCCTCTGGAATGTCTACTTCATGAAGAAACCACTCGTCGGCCCACCCGTGAACTTTTCGGAATTCTGGCGCGGCCCGGCGTCTGGCCATATTCTCGGAATTCTGGGCGGCTGCATCTGGGGAATCGGCACGGTTTTCAATCTTGTCGCCGCCAATTTCACCGGAGTAGCCATTTCGTACGCCATCGGCCAGTCCGCACCGATGGTCGCGGCCCTTTGGGGGGTTCTGGCCTGGAAAGAATTTCACGAGGCAAACAGTCGCGCCTACGTCTACCTCGCATGCATGTTTGTGTTCTACCTGCTGTCGATCCTGGTTATTTCCTACGCCAATACTACGGCCTGAAGTTGGCGCGAAGTCGCCGCCTTCGCAGCGCGCCTAACGGAGACATTGCAAGTCTCTAATCTCAAGCGATTGTTTCCGGTTTGGCTGTTGGGACGCTGCACAGTTCTGCTGCGGCCGTGCGCGTTCACGTCCACACGGCACTGTCGTGCCCGGGGGTGTTGTTTTCGCTGGCTTTAATGCGTACCCGGTCTTACTGCGGGGAGGCAGAATTTGCTTCTCTCTAAGACTGTGATCCGTGCATTTTCAATACGGGATGGATTCGCCCGAGGTCGTTCCAATTCGAGAACAGTTTCGATTTTGCCAACCTGCGCATGTTGCGGGGCAGGCCGGCCAAGTTACTCCATGAAATCTCATCCCGATTCCGAGCGGATTTTCGCGCTGCGCAGATATCTCATCTCGTTTGTGCTGATCGTGGTTTACATTTTGGCGGATCGCTCCACCGTTTTTCTACAAATATGGTCCAGCATAAGTGCCTGGTATCCGCCCGCGGGAATCGCTTTGGCAATGCTAATCGGCATGGGCGCCAGGTATGTGCCGGTCCTGGTGCTGGCGGGAGTCATTGCGGCCAAGCTGAATTATCACACTGCCACGCTGAGCTACACGTTTTTATTCGCAAACCTCGTAATTATCTTGGGCTACGCAGGCACCGCCGTAATTCTGCAGCGGGTGGTGAAAATAAATTGGCGGCTTACCTCGATTCGCGATGTCCTGTCGTTACTTTTCGTGGCCCTGCCAACGGCCGCTATCGTGGCCATGGCGGGCACGCTCCTGCTTGTCCTGGATCACTCCGTACCGCGCGCCGAGTATGTAAAAGCGGCATTGAACTGGTGGATCGGCGACGCCGTGGCCATCGCCTGCTTCACACCGTTTTGCCTGGTATTTCTGATGCCGGGGATGAGGCGATTCGCGGGCTTGGCGCATACCGCGGCGGATACCGACTTGATTTCGCCAAGCGAGAGTGTACATGGGTTTCACGGCGCATACCGCACACTCGAGTCTGTCGCTCTCGCCGTAGTCATGGGCGGAGCGTTATGGATTGTTCTCGGGCCTAAATCCGGAGACAACCATGACATGTTCTACATTTTTTTCCTGCCGATCATCTGGATCGCGGTGCGGCGGGGCCTGCGCGGAGCGGTCTCGGGCATTTTGATGCTCGATATCGGCATCGTTGTATCCCTGCGAATTTTTCCGGGCGACCCGTCTCATTTCGCGGTGCTGCAATTTTTGATGCTGATTCTTTCCCTGACTGGACTGGTGTTGGGCGCGCTGATCAGTGAGCGTGATCGCACCGAGGGCCGGTTGTTCCGTGAAGAGGAGCGCGTGCGTTTGTTACTCGAATCCGTCGGCGAGGCGGTTTATGGCACGGACATTCACGGGAATTGCACGTTCTGCAATCCTGGATTCCTGCGCCTGCTGCGCTACGCGTCGCAGCAAGCGCTGCTGGGCCGCAACATCCACGATGTGATTCATCACACCAAGGCGAACGGAGACCCGTTTCCCTGGGATGAATGCCCTCTGCGGCAGGCGCTAAGCGAAGGTGGCAAAGCCCATGTTAACGATACGGTGTGGCGTTCCGATGGCAGCGGAGTTCGTGTGGAGATCTGGTCGCATCCGCTGATCCAGAACGATCGCGTTTTGGGATCGGTGGTGACAATGGTGGACATGACCGAGCGGCTGCGCGCCGAAGAATCACTGCGCCAAGCGAAAGAAGCCGCCGAGGCCGCAAATCATGCGAAAAGCGATTTTCTGGCGAACATGAGCCATGAACTGCGCACCCCGATGAATGGAATCCTGGGCATGGCCGCGCTGGCCATGGACACCGACTTATCCGCCGAGCAACGCGAATATCTGGACATGGTGAAAAGTTCCGGCGAATCGCTGCTCTCGCTGCTTAACAATATTCTGGATTTGTCCAAAATCGAAGCGGGCAAGCTGGATATGGAAATTGCTGACTTCTCAATCGAAGATTGCATTGAGGAGGCCTTGCGCCCTTTCATTCCGCTGGCGCGCGAAAAATCCATCGAACTGATGTGGAACGCCACCAATATGCCCAGCCAGGTGCGCGGTGACTATCTGCGGTTACGGCAGATTCTCCTCAATTTGCTGGGCAACGCGCTCAAATTTACCACAGAAGGCGAAGTGAGTATTTTTGCCGAATGCGCGTCCGCGGCAGACTCTGAAGTGCGCATCCATTTCGTTATCTCCGATACCGGCATCGGCATCCCCACAGGGCAGCAGGGCAAGATATTTGAAGCTTTCGCCCAGGCCGACATGTCCACCAGCCGGCGCTACGGCGGCACTGGTTTGGGGCTTTCCATCTCCGAACGTCTGGTGACCATGATGAACGGCAAAATCTGGCTGGAAAGCGAAGAGGGTCACGGCAGTAAGTTTCACTTTGAAGTTTTCTTTGAGCGCTCGAAGTCTCAACTGCCTCCATTCGTCCCCAGTACTCACAAGACGGCCGAGTCGCGCCGCGTGCTGGTTGCGGACGACCACGAAATGAACCTGGCCCTGCTGAAGCGTCTCTTGCTTGCTTCTGACATGGATCCGGTTACCGCATTTGGCGGCACCGGCGCGCTAGCCACCTTCCAGGAGCATGCGCGAAGAGGAGCGAATTTTTCCATCGCGCTGCTTGATATGGGCATGCCGGATCTGGATGGTCTGAAGCTGGCGACGCTTTTTTCTTCCTCTCCCAACCCTCCGGCGCGAATCATCCTGATGCTCGAAGCGCCGCTGGACTCCGCGCGTTACTCGGAATGCCGGGCTCGGGGGATAGTTACCATCCTTAAGCCGATACGCCGGGTCGCGTTGCTCGAAACCCTGGACGGACAGAAGAATAAGCTTTTGGGCGAGCGCGGCATTTCCGTGAATGGGGGACGGGCCGCCAGCCTGCGTATCCTTCTCGCGGAAGACAATCTCATAAATCAGCGTTTGCTGTCGCGCATCCTTGAAAAAATGGGGCACCGTGTGGTGGTAGCCAGTGACGGAGTCGGAGCCCTGGCCCTGTGGTCCGAACAACCTTTTGATCTGATCGCCATGGATGTGCAGATGCCCCATGTGGACGGACTTGAGGCTGCCCGCAAAATTCGCGCGGAGGAGATGAAAACGAATCAACACATACCCATTATTGCGATCACCGCCAACGCGTTTGACGATGACCGCCGACGGTGTGCTGAAGCCGGAATGGACGGATACGTGGTGAAGCCCATCAGCAAGCAAGCCATCCGTGATGAGATCGATCGCGTGCTGATTTTTTCGAACCGCAAAGTAAGCGTCCCGGCCCAAAAATAGCGCTGCTCGCCAGGCAAGAGGGTGCGTGAGTATATTCCGCGCGTTGTTCGCTCATGGGACGGCAAATCCCATTTTCGCAGTGATTGCCGCCTCGGCCCAAAATATGGTCTGCTAGCCCATTCATTCGCTGGCCTTTAGCGGGCGGCACTCAGGCCAGCAAGTTGCGTTTTAGAGGACATCCCATCATGGACATTCAGCGACCATCCAACGCTCGCGCCAAGAAAATACGGCGCATCATTTATGCCCTAGTGGCGGTATTGCTGATCGCTGGGGTGACTTTCGGCCTTTCGCGCTTGAAGCCTGCCGCCCCCTCGGTTGACCGGGCCACCGTATGGACCGACGAGGTAAAGCGCGGCCCCATGCTTCGCGAAGTTCGCGGCCTTGGCACGTTGGTACCCGAAGAGATTCGCTGGATTCCCGCGCAGACCGATTCGCGCGTGGACCGCATCGTCATTCGCCCCGGCGCCATCGTGAAGCCAGACACCATTATTCTGGAGCTAAGCAACCCGTCCTTACAGCGCGATGCTTTGGACGCGGAATACCAGCTCAAGGGCGCTGAAGCCGATTACGAAAACCTGAAGGTTCAGGTGAATAGCGAGCTGCTCAATCAGAAAGCGCAGGCCGCCGCAGTGCGCAGCGAATTCGAACAGGCGCACCTGCAGCACGACGTGGACGACAAACTTCACGAACAGGGCTTGGGCGCCGACGTAACTGCGAAACTTTCCAAGGTGAAAGACGAACAACTAGCTATCCGCGCGCAGTTGGAAGATCAGCGCACGCTGATCGCCGGTGATTCCGCAAAGGCCAGACTAGCCGCTCAACATGCGCATGTCGATCAGCAACGCGCCCTATACCAACTGCGGCGCAGCGAACTGGAAGCCTTGCACGTTCGCGCCGGTATCGACGGGGTGCTGCAACTGCTGCCGGTCGATGTAGGCCAGCACGTCACTCCCGGAACCAACCTGGCGCGCGTGGCTGATCCTAAAAAGCTGAAAGCGGAAATCAAGATCGCGGAAACACAGGCGAAAGACGCCACCATCGGCCAGAAAGCCACCATCGACACGCGCAACGGTATCGTTACCGGCCACGTCTCGCGGATCGATCCATCGGTGCAAAACGGAACCGTCACCGTTGACGTAGCCATTGACCAGGCGCTGCCTTCTGGCGCCCGCCCCGATCTGAGCGTGGACGGCACCATCGAAATCGAAAATCTGAAGGACGTCCTTTATGTGGGGCGCCCCGTTCACGGCCAGTCCGACAGCACCGTCGGCATTTTCAAATTGGATGGAGACGGAAGCGATGCCACGCGCGTCAATGTAAAGTTGGGCCGCAGTTCGGTGAACACCATCGAGATCGTCCAAGGGCTCAAGGTCGGGGACAAAGTAATTCTTTCCGACATGTCGGCCTGGGATAACTTCGATCGCATTCGTCTGAAGTAACCATGGGCTTTCCACGGCGGGAGATCAGTTGATGCGAACATTCTGGCAGGACGTCCGTTTCGGGCTGCGCATGCTGGGCAAAAGCCCTGGCTTCACCAGCATTGCCATCCTTACTCTGGCGCTCGGAATTGGCGCGAACACCGCCATCTTTTCTCTGATGGACCAGATTCTGCTGCGTCACTTGCCGGTGAAAAATCCCGACGAATTGGTGATCCTGCGTTCACCCGGCCCCAAGGAAGGACACGTCTGGAGTGACGGCGACGACGCACAGTCATTTTCCTATCTCATGTTCAAAGGCCTGCGGGAAAACCACTCGGTGGTGTCTGGCATGCTTGCACGTTTCGCATTCAATGCGAGCCTTTCAAGCGGGGGTCAAACGGAGCGCGGCCTGGGTGAGTTGGTCTCCGGCGATTACTTTGAGGTCCTGGGCGTTCAGCCCGCCCTCGGCCGACTTTTTACTGCTGACGACGAACGCAGCCCAGGCGGCAGTCCTCTTGTAGTCTTGAGCAACGGTTACTGGCTGCAACGCTTCGGAGGCGATCCCCGCGTCTTGAATCAGAGTTTGCTCGTTAACAATACACTGCTCACGGTAGTGGGCGTCGCACAGAAAGGGTTCAATGGCATACAGGTCGGCCAGACGCCTGACGTCTTTGTGCCCATCACCATGAAAGGCCAGATGACGCCAAACCGAAGCGGTTTGGATGACTGGAACGACGCTTGGATTGCTATCCTCGCGCGCCGCAAAACTGATGTTTCGATCGCGCAGTTGGAGGCTGGCCTGACCGCCGCGTATCGTCCGCTACTCGAACAGCAACTGGCGGTAACCAAGAAGTTCGATCCCAAGCAGCGCGATGTCTTTCTTAAGAAGACGATTCTTGCTCTTCCGGGAGCTGCCGGACGGCCGACCCTTCAAACCGATTCGGGCCCGGCGCTGATGACTCTATTCACGCTGGTCGCGTTGGTTCTGCTTATCGCGTGTACCAATGTCGCCAATCTTCTTCTGGCGCAAGGCGCGTCTCGTCAACGCGAGTTCGCCATTCGCTCGGCGATGGGCGCCAGTCGCTCGCAGATGATTCGCCAATTATTGATCGAGAGTTCGCTTTGCGCGGCCGTCGGTGGCGCTCTTGGATTGGCGCTGGGCCTGTGGCTGATGAACATACTGACGCCCGAAGTTGCCTCGACTGGCGTTTCGGGCCTGACAACGAAACTTAACGGCCCGGTCGCTGTGTTTGCCGCCAGCGCTACAATTCTTTCGGGCATTTTATTCGGGTTGATCCCGGCCTGGCGGGTAACGCGCACCAGCATTACGCAGACCCTCAAGGATCAGGGATCGACGGGTTCAGCAGGTTTGTCGCACGTGCGATTCCGGAAAGTTCTAGTCGCCGGCCAGGTCGCTTTCACACTACTGCTCCTGGCGGGTGCGTGCCTATTCGCACGGACGCTCTGGAATCTTCGCAGTCAAGACCTCGGCTTGAACCCGGACCATGTAATCACCTTTTCGGTTTCGCCGGCGTTGAACGGCTACGACATTCATCGCAGTGTTGCTCTCATGGATCAAATGCGTGATCGTTTCGCAGCGCTTCCGGGGGTAACATCCGTGGGCGCTTCTGAACTGCCCACTTTGACCGGTACCAATGCTGGCTCAAACATAACTGTCGAAGGCGGAGAAAAACTGCCAGATGACCACGTGCAGGTGGACTCCGTCAGCCCCGGTTATTTCGCTTCGCTGGGCATCCCTCTTGTCTCCGGCCGGGAGTTTGGCCCAAGTGACAACGCCGCTGCTGTCAAAGTAGCGGTGGTCAGCGAGGCCATGGCCAAGCGGTTTTTCCCAAAGCGCAATCCTCTGGGGCTGAAACTTGTCTTCGGCGGCGGAAAAGTTATACCAAATATCCAGATTGTTGGGATTGTAAAAGATAACAAGCAGGACCATGTTCGCAGCGCCGTAGCCCCTTACGTCTTCATTCCTTATGCCCAGCAAGAAAAATTAAACGGCATGACGTTCTACATTCGCACGCGGCAGGAACCGCTGTTGATTGCGGACGAATTGCGCGGCAGCGTTCGAACGCTGGATCCCGATCTGCCGGTGTACGACCTCAAGACTTTACAGCGCGTGGTGGAAGAAGATTTATTCGCGGAGCGCCTGATCGCAGGCTTATCGGCGAGTTTTGGCGTATTGGCCGCCATCCTTGCGGCGCTGGGCATATATGGGGTGCTTTCGTATCTGGTGATTCAACGTACGCGCGAGATTGGTATTCGCATGGCCCTTGGCGCGGGTGCTCGTGATGTCCGCGCGATCGTCTTCAAGGAAATTCGTTTCATGGTAATCGCCGGGTGTGCCATCGGCCTGCCGGTAGCTTACGGCTTCGGCCATTTCAGCGGGTCGCTACTGTTCGGGGTGCACGCCAATGATCCCGAAGTATACGTGCTCGCGCTGGGAGTCGTCACCGTAATAGCCGCAGTAGCGTGTTATGTCCCGGTACGGCGGGCGACTGGAGTGGACCCGATTATTGCCCTGCGTTATGAGTAAGTGGCGGAACTTAATGACCTTTGTTTCGTATCAATAGTGTGATTTTCAGCAATGTGATTTAAGGAGAGGAAATGACGGAATCGAACGGCACGCTCATTAAGATGGAAGGCGTGAAAAAGGTGTTCTACACCGACGAAGTCGAGACTCACGCCCTGTCCGAAATCCATCTGGAGATTCTAAAGGGGCAATACATCTCTATCGCCGGGCCTTCCGGCTGTGGCAAGTCGACACTGCTTTCTATACTGGGGTTGCTTGACTCCCCCACGGGAGGAGACTATTGGCTAAACGGCCAGCCGGTGTCGAAGCTGACCATCAGCGAGCGCACCCGCATTCGTAACCGCGAGATTGGCTTCATCTTTCAGGCTTTCAACCTGATCGGCGATCTCACCGTTTATGAAAACGTCGAGTTGCCGCTCACCTATCGCGGCACCGGCAGCGCAGAGCGCAAGCAGAAGGTCCAGCACGCGCTCGAACGCGTCGGCATGGCGCATCGCCTGCGGCACTACCCTTCACAGCTTTCTGGAGGTCAGCAGCAGCGCGTGGCGGTGGCCCGAGCATTAGTTGGCGATCCCCTGATTCTGATGGCTGACGAGCCCACCGGTAACCTCGACTCCAAAAATGGCGAAGCGGTCATGGAGTTGTTGCGCGACTTGCACCGCAACGGCGCCACCATCTGCATGGTGACTCACGACGAGCGCTACGCAAACTTTGCCGAACGCAACATTCATCTCTTTGACGGCCGCATTGTGGACGAAACCCGCGAAGTCAGCGTAGGCGCTTAAGAAACCGTTCTTTTTTTATACAGGTGATTTGCTCTGAGGGAGAGGTCTGTCCAGATGGATACTATTCGGCAGGATGTTCGCTACGCCTTACGCATGCTTTGGAAGCATCGCTTCGCCACTTTCATTTGCGCCGGAGCACTGGCGCTAGGCATGGGCGCGAACACCGCCATCTTTAGTATCGCGGAGGCGTTTCTGCTGCATCCAGTGCCGCTTGAAGATGTGAACCGCATCGTGGCGATGGTGGATGCCGAGCCGCAGCGCAGTGTAATAAACACGCCCATCGCACCAGCGACGTACCTGGAGTGGCAGTCGCAGGCAAATTCGTTTGAGCAAGTGGGCGCTTATTCGTGGGACGGGGTGAACTTTACGGGCGATGGCACGCCGCAAAAAATCCAGGATTTTCTGATCACTCCAAATTTTTTCTCGGTGCTCGGAGTGCAGCCGCAACTGGGCCGCGATTTCCTGGCTGAGGAAGGTCAACCGGGGAAAAATCAGGAGCTGATTCTCAGTTACGGACTGTGGGAGCGCCGTTACGCTTCCGATCCAAAAATCCTTGGCAACACGGTGAAGGTGAACGGCAAACCGTTCACCATCGTAGGGGTCATGGCCAAAGGGTTCGACTATCCGCTGAGCGCCGAAGCGTGGTTGCCTATGGCTTTCGATGCCAAGGCGCGGGTGGAGCGCAACGATCGGCAACTTTGGGTTCTTGGCCGCTTGAAACCGAACGTTTCCTTTGGGCAAGCCAAAGCCGAAATGCTTACGATCACGCGGCGCCAGGCCGAAGCCTATCCGGATTCTTACAAAAATTATCAGCTTCGCGTAATGCCTCTCGGTGAGTATGCGGCCGGCGATTTGAACCGGCAGTACACACTTCTTCTGCTGGGAGCGGTGGCCTTCGTGCTGCTGATTGCGTGCGCGGACGTGGCCAATGTGCAGTTTGCGCGCGTTTCCGGCCGGCAAAAGGAATTGGCAGTTCGGGCGGCCATGGGAGCAAGCCGCACGCGCATCGTGCGGCAATTATTGATTGAGAGCATCATGCTCTCGCTTTTCGGCGCTTTATTTGGAGTTTTCCTCGCGCAGTGGATGCTGGTACTGATTCTTTCGCACATGCCTCCGGATATTGCGCGTTACATCGCCGGATGGAAAACTATCCGGCTGGATGTTGGCGCTTTTTTGTTTACCTTCGTGATCGCACTGGTGAGCGGCATCATTTCCGGCATCGCACCTTCGCTTATGAGTTCGCGGTCGAACATTTCCGAAACTCTGAAAGAGAGTGGCCGCGGCGCGTCGTCGGGACGCGCGCGTCATCGCTTGCGTGGCGCGCTGGTCATCGCGGAAGTTGCGCTATCTTTGATCCTGCTGATCGGCGCCGGTTTGCTGGTGAAGGGATTTCACGCGATCGTAAGCGTGAACCAGCGCTACCACCCGGAAACGCTGCTGACCATGAACCTCGATTTGCCCGATGTGCAGTATCCCGAAAAAACTGCGCGGGCCACATTTCATGAGCGGTTACTGGCCAGCCTTTCCACCATTCCGCAGGTGCAATCCGTGGCCATGGCCACGGCGGTGCCTTATTCGAATGGGGGAGGAACAAGCGGAGATCGTTTCTCGATAGAAAACCGGCCGTTGGAAAAGCGTGAACAAGCGCGCAATGCCATCATGGAGACCGTCAGTCCCAGCTATTTTTCGCTGATGAATATTGGATTGCGTGATGGCCGGTTGCTGGCCGATTCGGACGGAGATAAAACTCAGCCGGCGGCGGTGATCAGCGGGAGTCTGGCGAGGCGCTATTTCCCGGACGGGAATCCCCTCGGCAAGCGAGTTCGCGTCGGCGAAGATGAATCCAATCCGTGGCTGACAGTCGTCGGAATCGTTGACGACGTTCATTACAACTGGTTACAGAAGGAAGACATACCGACACTGTATCGTCCGTACCGCCAGAATCCGCCACATTACACTACGGTGGTCTTGCGCACCGACGGTGATCCGAAAGCTTTTGTTTCCGCTGTACGCGCGAAGTTCGCCGGAATCGATGGCGAACTGCCCATCTACGAAGTGAAGTCACTCGATGTGGTTATCAACGAGTCCATCGTGGGAATTGCGTATGTAGCGGCCATGATGGCGGCCATCGGGGCGATCGCGCTGGTGCTTGCTTCCGTCGGTGTGTATGGCGTGATGTCTTATTCCGTAAGCGAACGCACCCATGAGGTGGGCATCCGCATGGCCATGGGCGCGACTGGCGCTGCGATTCACCGGCTGATTATCGGTAATGGGATGTTGCTAACGGGCATAGGCATCGCCATCGGCTTGCCGCTGGCGTTTCTTCTGGCGCGGGCGCTTTCCAGTTTGCTATTCGGTGTGAACGCTGCTGATCCGTTTGCGTTCATCGGCCTGCCGCTGATTCTTGCTTCCGTTGCCGCGTTGGCGTCGTATCTTCCGGCGCGCCGCGCGGTGCGCGTGGATCCATTGACGGCTCTTCGCTATGAGTGAAACAATTTCAGATTGCTAAACTGATGCGAAAATCCGACAGGCAGTAAGCCCCGGTCGTAAAGACGAGCGACAAGGAGTCACGTGGAACCCTTAATCCAATTCAGAAATCTCGAAAAGTCTTATGATGCCGGCGCCAGCAAATTTTTTGTACTGCGGCGCATCAATCTGGAAATTCAGCAGGGCGAATTTGTGACCATCATGGGACCCTCGGGCGCCGGTAAATCCTCGCTGCTGAGCATTATTGGCATGCTGGACAGTGCCTGGACGGGCGACTATTTCTTTCTCGGTGAGGCGGTACACAAACTGAACAATAAAAAACGCAATGAACTGCACAAAGCTAACATCGGATTCGTGTTTCAGAGCTACCACTTGATAGACAACTTGACGGTATTTGAAAATCTTGAGGTACCGCTCTCGTACAAAAACGTGCCGCACAAAGAACGGGTCAGCCTGGTCTGCGACGCCCTGGACCGCTTTCACATTGTCGGCAAGAAAGATTTGTTTCCTAACCAGCTTTCGGGTGGCCAGCAACAACTCGTAGGCGTGGCCCGCGCAGTCATCCTGCATCCGAAGTTATTATTGGCTGACGAGCCCACCGGCAATCTGCATTCCGCGCAGGGCGATGAAATCATGGAGCTTTTCAAAAAATTGAACGACGCTGGCACCACCATCATTCAGGTCACCCACTCGGAGCGCAACGCAGCTTTTGGCAATCGCATCATTCAGCTAAAAGACGGCTGGGTGGTCAGCGAAAGTACAGCGGCCACGGTGCAGTCCGCATAAAGCCGCGCGACGAACGAATCTGGATTAGACTCAACGCGACTAAATGAAACCTCCCGCCACCCCGTCGTATCGCGTCCTGCTAGCTGACGATCAAGCCGATATTCGTGACGCATTGCGCCTTTTGCTGAAGCGCGAAGGTTACGAAACGCATGGCGTGGCTTCGCCTGCCGACGCGCTGGCGGCCATCGAGTCGCGCGAGTTCGACGCGGTACTTATGGACCTCAACTACGCGCGAGATACCACTTCCGGCCAGGAGGGACTCGATCTCCTGACGCGTATTCAGATGCTGGACAGCACGTTGCCCGTGATCGTAATGACAGCGTGGAGCAGCATTGAAATTGCCGTCGAAGCCATGCGCCGAGGGGCACGCGATTTCGTGCAGAAGCCTTGGGAAAACCTTCGCCTGCTCTCCATCATTCGCACGCAAATCGACTTACGACAGGCGCTGCGGCAGGCTTCGCGTCTGGAAGCAGAAAATCGTCTGTTGCGCGCCGAATCGCGGCCCACGTTTCTTGCGAAATCACCCGCAATGTTGCCGGTTCTGGATCTCATCGCGCGGATCGGCCCATCCGACGCCAACGTGCTGATTACCGGGGAGCACGGCACGGGCAAGGAAGTTGTCGCGCGAACTTTGCATGCACTATCGGGTCGCGCTTCCAGACCCATGGTGACTGTGAATGCTGGCGGATTGTCGGAAGGGGTATTCGAAAGCGAGCTTTTCGGCCACGTGAAAGGCGCTTTCACCGACGCGCGCTCCGATCGCGTGGGACGCTTCGAATTGGCCGCCGCCGGAACCCTGTTTCTCGACGAAATCGCCAATGTGCCGCTAAATCTTCAGGCGAAACTATTACGTGTTCTCGAAACCGGCGAGTTGGAGCGCGTGGGTTCCTCTTCCACCAGGCGCGTCGATGTTCGCGTTCTGGCGGCCACTAATGTGGACGTAAACTCCGAAGCCGCTGCAGGACGATTTCGCCAAGACCTGCTATTCCGCTTAAATACCATAGAGATTTTTATTCCGCCGTTGCGCGAGCGTCGCGAAGATATCGACTTGCTGGCGCATCATTTTGTTCACGGATATTCCCAACGCTATCGAAAAAACATTTCTGGATTCGACGCCGCCGCAACTACCGCGCTGCACGAGCATCTCTGGCCCGGAAACGTGCGCGAACTTGATCACGCAGTGGAGCGCGGGGTACTCCTTTCCGCCGGACCGCAGGTTCGCGCCGCCGATTTAGGATTGCGCGCGCAATCCTCTACCGCGGCCGCTCGTCTGGAAGAAATGCCCCTCGACGAAGTCGAACGCCACCTTATCCGCAGGACTCTAGCTCGTCACGACGGGAACGTCAGCCAGGCCGCGAAGGCTTTAGGCCTCAGCCGCAGTGCTTTATATCGCCGTCTGCAGAAACATGAATTAGGATGACGGCGATGAAGCGCCTCAGCTACGAACGCCGCATTCAATTGCTGGCGCTCGCTGCCGGCTTGCCGGGATCTTTTATCGCACTGATTTTGCTCTGGACGGGCACGTATTCTTCAGGCGCGGCCTGGACCCTTACTTTTCTGATCCTCAGTTTGTGGCTGGGTTTCGCGTTTTCAACTCGTCACCGCGTGGTTTTTTCCCTGCAAACGCTGTCGAACCTTCTAGCCGCCATGCGCGAAGAAGATTTCTCCATCCGTGCACGCGGCGCCGGCCCGAATGATGCCATGGGCGAAGTCATGCTCGAAGTAAATGCTCTCAGCACCATGCTCCGCGAGCAGCGGCTTGGAGCCATGGAAGCCACCAGCCTGCTCCGTACCATCATTGAAGAAATCGATTTAGCTATTTTTACTTTTGATCACGAAGGCAAGCTGCGCCTGGTGAATCGCGCCGGTGAACGGTTGCTGGCGCGCCCGCTGGAACGACTTCTGGGTTCCACCGCGGCGGAGTTAGGCTTGGCGGCAGCTCTCGAAGGCGAGTCCGCGCGAACGATGGACCTTACCTTTCCCGGCGCGTCGGGCCGCTGGAGCATGCGTCGCGGATTGTTTCGCCAGGGTGGCTTGCCGCACCACCTCGTAGTGCTCAGCGATCTGAGCCGCACGCTTCGCGACGAAGAGCGACAGGCCTGGCAACGATTGATTCGCGTGCTTGGCCACGAGCTGAATAATTCATTGGCGCCCATTCAATCCGTTGCCCAAGGACTTGAGAGCGGACTGAACGCCGCTAACCAACTGCCGGAATTGCGTACCGGGGCCGCGGCGCCCATTCTCGAAGATTTGCAGCAAGGTTTGGGCATTATCCGTTCGCGCACGGAAGCGCTGGGCCGCTTTATGGCCGCCTATGCGCGCCTCGCTCGTCTGCCAAAACCTAAACACTTGCCCGTGCACGTCGCGGACTGGATCAATCGCACTGCAAAGCTGGAGACGCGCGTCAAAGTGTGCCTGAAAGAAGGACCGCGTATGACCATCTCCGCGGACGTGGACCAGCTCGAGCAGTTGCTCATCAATTTGATTCGCAATGCCGCGGACGCTTCGTTGGAAACTCAGGGTGGAGTTCAGGTGGGCTGGTCGGTTCAGGGCGCGCAGCTTGAAGTGTGGGTGATTGACGACGGCCCCGGCATCCCCAACATGGCAAATCTGTTTGTGCCATTTTTTACCACTAAATCGACGGGCTCAGGAATTGGCTTGGTGCTCAGCAGGCAGATTGCCGAAGCTCATGGTGGAGAGCTCACCTTAAAGAACCGCACCGATGTTCGCGGCTGCGAAGCTCGCTTGCGGCTCCCGGCATAAATTCCGCTTCGACTAATACTTTTTTGCGTTCATAATCTTCCGTGAACTTAAACCGATTTATGCCGTGCTACTTTGTAACAAAAGGCATTTTGAGGCGTCGAAGTACAACGGGGCCTACCACGCTTTCCTTCTCTATGATCGATCAGCGTCTGCCTTCCCGCAGCTCTTGGGGCAAACATGGATCGTTTCTGATCCTGGCGACCGCATTATCCTTGTGCGCTTGCAGCAAACCGACGCCCAGCAGCGTTCTGGGTGACGCCAGCCACCCCACGCCAGTCAACGTTTACACCGTTGCCGAAGAAACCGCGCAACGTCACGTGCAGGCCACAGGTTCGCTCTTCCCTTTCGAAGAAAGTGTCGTAAGCGCGCAGGTGGAGGGCCGCGTCTCGCGAGTGCTGGCCGACATTGGGGATTCCGTTAAAGAAGGGCAGGCTTTGGTTATCCTCGATCCGCAAGAACTGCAATTTGAGGTCGACCGCCAGCGCGGTATCGTTCGGCAAGTTCGTGCCCAGCTGGGCATCGGCCCCGGCGATCCGCCGCCGCCGGACCCAAAAACCCTGCCTTCGGTGCAGCGCGCCGAAGCCGACCGTTTCGAAGCGGATCAAAAGTACAACCGCGCTCGCGAAATGTTTCAGGGCAAGTTGATTTCTCAGCAGCAGCTCGATGAAGCCGCCAGCCGCTATCAGAGCACCAAGGCTACCTATGATGTGGCGCTGCAGGAAGTCGACCGCCTTAAAGCTTTATTAGTGTCCAGCGAGGCGAGCGAGAAACTCGCCGAGAAAAAATTAAATGATGCGATTGTTCGCGCGCCATTCCCTGGCGCCGTGAAAACCAGAAACGTTCATCCCGGTGAATTTCTGCGCATACAGAGCCCCGTAATGGTTCTGGTTCGCACCGACCGCCTGCGCGCTCGTCTGGCCGTGCCGGAACGTTGGGCTGGCTGGGTGAAAGATGGTGCGGTTGTCGACGTACATGTCGAAGCTTTCCCCAACGAAACTTTTCATGGCGAGGTTTCCCGCATCAACCCTTCGGTTTCGCAAGACTCGCGCACCTTTGACGCGGAAGCGCTTCTGATTAACGCCGACGGCCGCTTGAAACCGGGATTCTTCGTGCAGGCTTCCATTCCCAGCGAGAAGGAAGAGAAAACCATCTTCCTGCCGGAGCGCGCGGTAAATTATCGTTACGGCGTGTACAAAGTTTTCTTGCTGCATGGCAATCAGGTTTCTGAGCACCAGATTCAGCCTGCCGGCCAGACCGAAGACAAGCATGGAAGGCGTTTTGAAGTTGCCGAGGGATTAAAACCCGGCGATCGCGTTGCTGTGGCGGTCTCGGGTGAGTTGCAGGATGGCATCACCGTTCGAGAACAGGCCGAAATCTCGACGCCCACGAAATAGTTCCATGACCGCACCTAGCGAAACACTTCTATGAGACTTGCTGAAATCTGCGTCAAGTATCCGGTTTTTACCGTGATGCTGATCGCGTTTCTGGTGACCCTCGGGATTTTTTCCTATCGCGGGCTCGCCGTCGATCTTTTTCCAAAGGCCGATCCCGCCACCGTAAACGTTGAAGTGCGGCTGCCGGGCGCCACGCCCGAGGAAGTTATCACCGGCGTGGTCTTGCCACTTGAAGACGCCATCTCCTCCGTCAGTGGCATCGATGAAATTACCGTGTACTCCACGGAAGGGTTTGCGCAGATCACCTGCACATTTGTTCTGGAACGCGAAATTGAAGGCGCCGCGCAGGACATTCGGGAAAAAGTTGCCGGGGCCACGAATAGCCTGCCGCGCGACACGCTGCCACCGGTGATCACCAAGCAGGATCCGCAGTCGGATCCCATCATGACGGTGCTGGTGACAGGATCGCTCAGCCGTCGCGAGCTAACGGAAATTGCCGACAAGCAGGTGCGGCGTGCCATCCAGACGGTTGACGGCGTTGGCAGCGTAAGTCTCAGTGGCGGTCAAGGGCGCGAGATTCGCGTTTTGCTGGATTCGCGGCGGCTGACCTCGCACGGATTTACGGTGCTGGATGTGCGCGATGCGTTGCGGCGCGAAAATATCGAAGCGCCTGGCGGCCGCATGGTGGTGGGTCCACAGGAATTGGGCTTGCGCACTCTGGGACGTGTCACTTCGGCCGATCAATTTGGGGAGATCGTGATCGGCACACGGGGTGGCGCGCCGGTGCGAGTGCGCGACGTCGCCCAGGTGGAAGATGGCGCTTCTGAACTGCGCACGTGGTCAGCGTTCTTCCGCAGAAATCTGCCAGCAGAAGACGTCGTCACCGTGCAAGTGTTAAGGCAGTCGGGTGCAAACACGGTGCGCGTCGCCGAAAGCGTTCGAAAACAGATTGAGTATCTAAACTCCGCACTGCCGCCCGGAGTACATGTCCAGGTGATTCACGACATTTCTGATTTCATCCGAGCTTCGGTGCATTCCCTGCTCGAACACCTGATCCTCGGAAGCATGCTGGCCAGCATGATTGTGTGGATTTTCATGCGTAACTGGCGGGCCGTGCTGATCGCATCTGTAGCGATTCCGACCTCTATCATCGCAACCTTCACGCTGATGCGCGCGATGGACTTTTCGCTGAACAACATGACTTTGCTGGCGCTGACGCTGGCGGTGGGCATTGTGATCGACGACGCCATTATCGTGCTCGAAAATATTTTTCGCTTCATGGAAGAAAAAGGCAAAGATCGCGCCACCGCCGCGGTGGAGGCCACGCGAGAAATCGGGTTGGCGGTGATGGCCACGACGCTGTCTCTTGTGATTATTTTTCTGCCCATCGCGTTCATGAGCGGTTACGCGCGCAAATACGTAAATTCTTTCGGCTGGACGATGGCCATGGCCATCCTGGTTTCGCTGCTGGTGGCTTTTACGCTTACGCCCATGATGAGCTCGCGCCTGCTGAAAGTTGGAGCCAAGGAAAAAGAAGAGCACGCTCACGGCTTCATGCATTACATCGAGGAGTTTTATCTGAAACTTCTGCGCTGGTCCCTGGCGCATCGCCGCATCATTTTGATTATCTACGTGGTGACGTTTGCTTCCACCTTTGGCCTTTACCACCTCGTAGGGCGTGACTGGATCCCGGCCGATGACCAGGCCGAGCTCATGAGTTCCTTCACACTTCCCGAAGGAACATCGCTCGAAAAGACTACGCAAATGGCGCAGGAAATGGCTGGGCGGGTGAAAGCGTTGCCTGAGGTCGCCTTCGTGGAGGCACTGACGCACGGTCCCACGAATCACGCGCACCTCTTCATCGGCCTGGTGCCCCGCACTGAACGCAAACGTACGCATGAACAAATGGCCGGCGTAGTGCGGGGAATTCTCGGCAGCTATCGCAACATTACCTATAACGTGCGCTTGCCTTCCGTCCTCGGCGGCGAAACGTACTTCCCTATCGCGGCAGTCATTCGCGGACCTGAAATCGACCGGCTCGCGGAGATCAGCAAAAAAATTGCCAATCGCATGCGGCAGTATCCGGAGTTGGTCGATGTAAATCCGAGCTTAAATTTGAACACCCCGGAATTGCAGGTGACACTGGATCGTCAGCGCGCCGCTGACACTGGAGTCCGAATGACCGATGTCTCCGATTCGGTGCGGCTGTTTTATTCAGGTGAAGACGAAATCACGCGCTTCAAAGAAGGGTCTGAGCAGTATCCCGTGGTCATGCAGTTGTTGCCTGAGCAGCGCGACAATCCTGACGTGCTCGCCAGCATGATGGTTCCCTCCACCAAGTTGGGCCAGGTGCGTTTGGAAAATGTTGCTTCCATCGTTCGTGGAGCCGGGCCCGCCACGCTGTGGCGCTACAACCGCGAGTTTCAAGTCAGCGTTTTCGCTAATGTCGCTCCCGGCCATCCGCTGGACATCGGCGCGGCGCACACCGAACAGGCCATCAAAGAAGTGGGCCTGCCCCCCGGGTATTCCTACCGCTTTTCCGGCCAGGTAAAAGTACTGGAAGAAACTACCTGGAATCTTTTGCTGGCAATGCTGCTGGCTTCCATCTTTATGTACATGGTGTTGGCCGCACAGTTCGAGAGTTTTTCGTATCCGTTCATTATCATGTTGACGCTGCCGCTCAGCATTCCATTCGCGCTTTTCTCTTTGTGGATCACCGGGCGTGCGCTCAGTCTGTGGAGCGCGCTTGGCATGTTTCTGCTGCTCGGCATCGTCAAGAAAAACGGAATCTTGCAAGTGGACTACACCAATCGCCTGCGTAGTACAGGCAAATCCGTGCGCGAAGCAATACTGGAAGCGAATCGTGTGCGCCTCCGCCCGATTCTGATGACCACGCTTTCTATCGTGGCGGGCTTAATCCCGGTCGCCATCGGCATGGGCGCGGGCTCGGAGCAGCGCGCCTCCATCGCCGTGACCATTATCGGCGGGCAAACTTTATGCCTGCTGCTGACGCTTCTGATTGTGCCGGTGGCGTACTCATATCTTTCCGAGCTCGAGGCGCTTCCCTGGCGCGAGTCGGTGCGCAGACTGACCGGCCGAGCACGAACGCCAGTTTCCAGCTCGTCAGCAGACTAACCAAATATTTGATAGCGCATTAGCATCGCAGGCCGAATTTTTGACCTGTATTGGAACTACTTTCCCCCTCGATACTCCGACCTGTTCTCGGTACAGGGTCTGCGTTGGACAAGTTTTGCACCCAAGTACAGTAGCTTCGCGTCGAGCCTCCTCTTAACCTTCACTTGCTGCGGAACTCGGGCCTCCGTTCTCCGGGCAATCAACAAATGGATCTAAATGAAGCCTGTGAACGGAACGCACAATTTTTGTTTTATTTACAAAGCCATTCTGCGTGTAACGGTGGTATTGCTGTTGGCGGCTAACGGTTTCGCTGGCGCGCCTTCTGCGGCAGCGAGCACGGCTTGCATGACTTCCACCGGCTCGTGGGTTAATCAGTTTTTGCCGCAAACCCAAACCGCAAGCTTCCGTGTCGTCTACGATGCAACTCCGTCAGCCACGACCATGGATGCAGTCAGTGGCGTCTCCTATGGGTTTGCCAATGACTACACTGACCTGGCTGCCGCCGCGCGATTCAATCTGAGCGGAACAATTGATGCCCGCAACGGTTCAGGCTTTACCGCCGCGAACTACATTTCTTACTCCAAAGGCGTCGCATATCATTTCATCCTGGATATAAACATTCCCACCCATACCTACAGCGCTTACGTAGTCGCCGGCTCCACGCAAAAAACCATCGGTTCTAACCTGAAGTTTCGCAGCGAACAAGCTACCGCCAACTACCTCAACAACTTGGGAACTTTGAGCTCCACGGGGACCCTCAGCGTTTGCAATGTGGTGTTATCGACGGTTTCAACTTCTTCCAGCTCTTCATTACTCCTGAACGCCAGTCCTACAAGTTTAAGTTTTGGAAATGTCAGCGTCTCCAGCAGCAGCACCAAGAACCTAACCCTGACGAATGCCAGCACTTCCAGCGTCACTATCTCGAAAGTAATGGTGTCCGGGGCCGGCTTCACTGCCAGCGGCAGTGCTGCAGGAATTACCTTGAGCCCGGCGCAAACCACCACAGTGAGCGCCACATTCAACCCGTCCTCGACCGGGCAGTACAGCGGTAGCATCACCATCAGCTGCAACGCGACAAATTCACCAGCCAGCATTGTATTGTCAGGAACGGGCGTGACGGGCACCGCGCACGCGGTCACGTTAACGTGGCAGGCCGCCGCAACCGGCACGGCTGGATACAATATTTACGTCGGATCTACTTCCGGCGGCCCCTACTCCAGATTGAACACCTCCATGGTGACAGGCACGAGCTACGTGGATTCCGGCGTGCAAAGTGGCCAAACTTATTACTTCGTCGTGACCTCCATCAGCACCTTAAATAAAGAAAGTACCTACTCCGCTGAAGTGAAAGCGATCATTCCGTAACACGGTCGAGGACTTGCGTTTGAAGAGGTGAGCAGAATGCCTTCGCTGCTTTTCGCCAAGCTCAGCGCAGGCCTAGAAGTTTGTCGGTGCGTTCTGCCAGCTTGGCAGGATCAAAAATGGGCGGGGAACAGGTGTGGCTGGTGCAGATGAACGCTGCCGCAACTTTCAGCTGCGGATATTGCACGTCAGGATTAGGTAGACGGCCCTCTTTCGTGTCCCACCACTCCAGCCGTTTGTAAGTTGAAGGGTAGCGCGATGCCGCATTGAAAAGATCCCTCGCCGCGGCGTCATCTTTATGCCCGACGATGGTTAAGTGCAGCGGTTCAGAACCGATCTCCAGATCGGCGAGCAGTGCGCTGGAAGCGGGCAAGTGGTCCACCACCGGTTTTGCCGCCAGATAACGCATCGCGTCTTTCGCCAACCCCTCGTATTGTGCATTTCCGGTGTAATGAAATAAAAGATTTGCTGTGCGCGCTACCGTGACATTTTCGTCACGCTGCGAGAGCGGCATGGAACTGCGCGTCTTCACGGTAAGAAACCCCGCGCCACTGGGTTCGCGGAAATTACTGCCCACGAACTGCGCGGCGCTTTGCGCGCGTGTCAGCCATTCACGATCGCCAGTCGCGCCGTAGAGGGTTACAAATGCCCGAGCCATCGCAATAGTGTCGCCCAGGTACGGCCCCTTGCGGTCGGCTACGGGTGACCCGTGTCTAAATCCACCGCCTGGAATCGAGCGATTTGCCAGCACCCATCGCGTCGCGCGCACCGCATCTCGCAGCGCTTCCGGATCGCCCGTCGCCTGGTACAGAGTAGCGAGAGCATTAATTGCCCAGCCGTTCTCTCGTGCATACAGATTTTTATCGACGCGCGGAACACCCAGCGTTCGGCGCTGGGAATCATCTAGAGCAAAATATTCCGCACTATGTTTCCCCTCAACAAGGTCGGCGTCCTGGCTGGTATAAAACGCGCCCTGCGGCGACATCAGAAAAGTTCGCAGGTAGCGATGGACTTCCCGCGCCGCGTGAAGATATTGCGCATCATGCCAGCCGGCATAGGCGAGCGAGTATATGCGCAGATTTTCCGCCTGCATCGCCATGATCTTTTCGAAATGCGGAGAATTCCAGTCGCCCCCGACGGAGTATTGATACACACCGCCCCACGCGGGATCGAGCAGATGCAACTGTTCCGAAAGCGTCTGCCTCGCCATGTGCTCGGCGCGAGCGTCTTTTTTCAGTCGCGCCAAGTTCATCGCGTATTCAACGGAATCCCAATCGAGAAATTTTTGGTCGCGGCCCCAACTGCCGCGCGCAGTGTCGTAGCCGTTGAAGAAATTCCCGGTAAGCTCCTTACGCAACGCAGCCGTCAACAACGGCTCACTTGGTAACTCCAGTTTTGCTTCCGGCTGCACCGAAGGGCCGGGCGTAGGATCGTCGATGATGGCTTGCAGCATGGAAGCCATTTCATCAGGCGCTAGATAACCTTGCCGTTTGACGAGCTCGTGACCATCGCCGTCGAAAACCACCGTCGCGGGCCAGCCGAAATCCTCGTAGCGATTGGAGAGATCGGGCCGCGAATCCTGGTCGACCTTCAAGGTGATGTACCGCGCTTGCAGCAACTTGATAACCTGAGGATCGCTGTAGGTATTGGCGTCCATCACATGGCACCAGTGACACCACACCGCCTCGAGATCAAGGAGTACAAACTTGTGATTGCGTTTGGCTTCCGCAAAAACGGAGTCGGACCACGGACGCCAAGTTAAAGAGGAGGTGTTATGCGCGGATTTCAGCGCAGGTTGTGATTTCGAGGTCTGGCCGCTGGCGGCGGTGACAGTCATGAAAAACATCATTGTCGCAATTAGGGCTTTTTGCTTCATAAGGTCGTTATAAAGTACGCGATTTTCGGCGCATCGGATGCACGGCTGGTGCGCAGTCAGATCGAAGAGGTTAAGATGAGGCGAAGTGGAGGTTCCGCATGTCAACAGCATCCGCGACCGGTTCTGCAAAAACCGCGCCTTCGCAGCAACCTTTGTCTGCCGAAGAACTGCGTAAAGTGCACGCGTACTGGCGCGCCGCTAACTATCTTTCGGTCGGACAGATTTATCTCTACGACAATCCCTTGCTTCGCGAAACGCTGGAGCTGAAACACATCAAGCCGCGCCTGCTCGGACACTGGGGCACCACGCCTGGATTGAACTTCATCTATGTGCACCTGAATCGCCTGATCAAGCTGCACGATCTCAACGTCGTGTATGTCGCTGGCCCTGGCCACGGCGGCCCCGGGCTTGTCGCTAATACCTACCTTGAAGGCACTTATAGCGAGGTCTATCCCGGAATCGCGCAAACGGAAGACGGCCTGAAGAGACTTTTTAAACAATTTTCGTTTCCAGGGGGAATTCCCAGCCACGTCGCGCCGGAAACGCCCGGCTCTATTCACGAAGGCGGCGAGCTGGGGTATTCGCTCGCGCATGCCTATGGTGCTGCGTTCGATAATCCGGAGCTGCTGGTGTGTTGCGTGGTGGGCGACGGCGAGGCGGAGACTGGACCTCTTGCCACGAGCTGGCACTCGAATAAATTCCTGAATCCGGCACGCGATGGTGCGGTGCTGCCGATATTGCATCTGAACGGCTACAAAATCGCCAATCCGACCGTGCTGGCGCGCCTGGACGACGCCACGCTCACACAATTATTTTCGGGTTACGGGTACAAGCCTTATTTCGTTGAGGGCCACGAACCCGAAGCCATGCATCAACTCATGGCTTCCACGTTCGACGCTGTCTTGCAGGATATCCGCGACATTCACAAAAAGGCGCGCGTCGAAAATTCGGCCGTAATGCCGACGTGGCCCATGATTGTAATGCGCACGCCCAAAGGCTGGACCGGTCCAAAAATTGTGGATGGCAAGCCGGTCGAAGGCACCTGGCGCGCGCATCAGGTGCCGGTCACAAACTTCACGGGTCATTCGGACCACATCAAAATTCTGGAAGACTGGATGAGGAGTTATAAACCTGAAGAGCTTTTTGACCAGAGCGGCAAGCTGCTCGCGGAATTTGCGGAGCTTGCACCTAAAGGTACCCGCAGGATGGGCGCCAATCCGCATGCCAACGGCGGACTACTGCTGCGCGGGCTCACCATGCCGGATTTCCGTGATTACGCGGTAACGTTTGCGAAGCCCGGAACGGAATCGGCGGAGGCTACGCGCGTTCTCGGCAAACTCTTGCGCGATGTGATGAAACTAAACGCAGATGCGAAGAATTTTCGCGTTTTTGGACCGGACGAAACTGCCTCTAACCGGCTCGATGCTCTGTATGAAGTTACGGGCAAGGAATTTATGGAGCACACGCTCGACACGGACGAAGATCTTTCGAAAACAGGACGTGTCATGGAAGTTTTAAGCGAGCATATGTGCCAGGGATGGCTGGAAGGCTATTTGCTCACCGGCCGTCATGGTTTTTTCTCCTGTTACGAGGCGTTCATCCACATCGTTGACTCCATGTTTAACCAGCATGCGAAGTGGCTGAAAGTGACGCGAAATATTCCGTGGCGCCGCCCCATCGCGTCATTGAACTATCTGCTTACGTCTCACGTCTGGCGCCAGGATCACAACGGCTTCACGCATCAGGATCCTGGCTTCATCGATCACGTGGTCAACAAAAAAGCGGACGTGGTGCGCGTGTACTTGCCAGCGGACGCGAATACCCTGCTCTCAGTCGCCGATCACTGCCTGCGCAGCCTCAATTATGTGAACGTAATCGTTGCCGGGAAGCAGCCCTCGCTGCAATTCCTCGACATGAAATCTGCCGTCGAACACTGCAGCGCGGGAGTGGGCATCTGGCCGTGGGCTTCCAACGATCATGGCAGCGCTCCCGACGTGGTGATGGCCTGCGCGGGCGATGTGCCCACGCTCGAAACGCTCGCAGCCGTCGATTTACTCCGTCAGAATTTCCCCGACATAAAAATTCGTGTAGTCAACGTCGTCGACCTGATGACCCTCCAAACTTCTGGCGAGCACCCGCACGGACTCCCCGATCGCGATTTCGATTCCATTTTTACGACCGACAAACCCGTAATTTTCGCGTACCACGGTTATCCGGCCCTGATTCATCGGCTCACGTACCGGCGCGCGAACCATCAGAATCTACATGTTCACGGCTACCGCGAAGAAGGCACCACCACAACTCCCTTTGATATGACGGTGCTGAACGAACTGGACCGTTTTCATCTTGCCGGCGATGCCGCTGATCGCGTGCCACGATTGCGCGCGGTGAACGCCCACTTCAAACAGATGCTTCGCAATCGCTTGGTGCATCACAAGCAATATATCTGCGAGCATGGCGATGACGTGCCCGAAATACGGGACTGGAAATGGCCTTACTGAGTGAAAATTCTCGTTCTTAATTCCGGCTCGAGCAGTCAAAAGTCGTTTCTGTATGAGTTGGGCGCTTTCCTGCCGGAATCCCGGCAAGCGCCTCTGTGGGAGGGAAAAATAGAATGGCATGGAGACCGGGCCTCTCTTAGAGTCTGGAATTCTACGGAAGTAATCCACGAAGAAAAACTCCCATTGGAATCGCGTGCAAAGGCCACGGAGCAATTGCTCGGTCTGCTCACCGGCGGTGATACGAAAGCTCTAACCAACAAATCGGAAATTGCGGCCGTTGGCCATCGCATCGTCAACGGAGGCCGCGATTACACCGAGCCGACCGTCATCACGCCCGAAGTTAACGCCGCCATCCGGCGCGCTTCCTTTTTTGCGCCGCTCCACAACCGCGTGGAGCTTGAGGGCATCGATCTCATCGAAAAGTTATTCGGAGACATTCCGCAGGTTGCGGTGTTCGATACTGCTTTCCACAGCCAACTGCCTGACGCAGCGGCGGTGTATGCCGGACCTTATGAATGGTTGCAGCAAGGGATTCGTCGTTTTGGATTCCACGGAATCAACCATGAATACTGCGCCAAACGCGCCGCACAAATGTTGGGAAAAGATTTGGTCACGCTCAAGCTGGTGACCTGCCATCTGGGCAATGGCTGCTCTCTGGCTGCGATTCAGAACGGCAAAAGTATTGATACGACGATGGGCTTCACACCGCTCGAAGGACTGATGATGGGCACGCGTTCCGGATCGGTCGATCCCGGCATCCTCACCTATCTGATGCGTGAGCAAAAGGTGGATGGCCAGCAACTCGATGACTTGCTGAACAAGAAATCCGGCCTGCTTGGAATATCAGGAATTTCAGGAGACATGCGCGAAATCGTTTCCGAAATCAAGCGCGGCACCGGGCGCGCGAAGTTAGCGTTCGACATCTTCGTACACCGCCTGCAAGCGGGCATCGGGTCCATGGCGGCAGCCTTGGGCGGAATAGATGCCTTGGTTTTCACAGCGGGGATTGGCGAGAATTCATCTGAAGTGCGCGAGGCAGCCTGCGCCAATCTGGGATTTCTAGGGATCCAGCTCGATTCCGCGAAAAATGCGGGGTGCAGGCCAGACCAGGACATTTCACCTGGGAATGCCCGCGCAAAAACCCTGGTCATACAAGCCCAGGAAGACTGGGCCATCGCCTGTCAGAGCTGGAAACTTTTAGTCGGCCAAATAAGATGACAGAGCACCGCTTGCAATCGAGCCAGCGGCACTAGTCGGCTGTTCATCGACAAATCCCCCGGGCATGTTAAAATTCCAAAGTTAGCGTGGACCGGTAGCTCAATGGTAGAGCAGCTGACTCTTAATCAGCGGGTTGCAGGTTCGAGTCCTGCCCGGTTCACCACTTCTTTACTAACTTCAGATCACACAGTCAGTTGACACGTTCGTCTTCGGCGTTCTCTTCCAACTTGAGAACATCTGAGAACAAAATCCCGGCAACTCGCTCCACCGCGCGGCGTTGCGAGCCTGGGATTACGTGAGCGTATGTGTTGAGGGTCGTCGCAAGATCCGAATGGCCGAGAAGGGCCTGCGCGGTCTTGATGGACTCCCCTACTTCCGCGAGCAGCGTCGCATGTGTATGCCGAAATGAGTGCCACGAAACACGCGGCTGTTTAATCCGGT
>JALYLI010000076.1 GCA_030774335.1 Acidobacteriota bacterium
TTGCCGGTGGAGATTGCGGCAAAGCGCGAACGACGCATCCCGCCGATGACCACGCAGATTCAGCACCGCCAGGAGGCCGCACAGAACCGGCAGCAGTTTGCCGCCGTCAACCACGGTAAGCCCGCGGTAGTGGTCGCCGCGCAACCTATTCAACAAGGTAAACCGATCGCGGCGGTCATCCCGGCCCGTCCCGCACCTGCTCCACGTCCCGCTCCTGCTCCGACGGCGGCGCCGAACGCGCCCGCCCCGGCGGGCAGCCCCGCCGTCCAACCTGCGCGCCCGGGCGCTCCCGTGGCGCAGCCTGCACCCGCGCCAACGCCTGCGGCTAAGCCAGTGCCACCGGCAGCGGTGAAACCAAACCCCACTGCGGCTCCAGCGGTGAGGCCCGCTCCGGCACCCACGCCTGCGGCTAAACCAGTGCCACCGGCAGCTGCGAAACCAAACCCCGCAGCGGCCCCCGCGGCGAGACCTGCGGCACCGGCGCAGCCGCCGACACCCGCAGCGAAACCGAAACCCGCACCGGCGCGCCAGCCCGAACGCGGCCGCCCAGCGGACAGGCCGGGAGCGCGTCCAGAAAATAAAACCGAGCCAAAACCCGCAACGCCACCGCCCACGGCGAAACCAAACCCCGCCGCGGCTCCCACAGCGGCGAGGCCTGCGGCCCCCGCCGCGCGGCCAAATGCAAAAGCGGCGGCTCAGCCAGCGGCCCGCGCAGGCGGGCAGGCAGAAAATCGCGGCCAGCGCCCGGGTCCGCAAAATCAAAAGAAAAATCCGCCTCCCAACAAAGAAAAGAAAGAACCACCCGACGACAAGCCCTAAGCGGCGTGAAGAGTTTTTAGCCAGAAGGGTCGAATCTTGAACATCACTGGCGGGCGACCCGCCTTCGTTGCGGGGGCGGGTTTTTTTTGTGGGTCAAGGAAGGCTCAATAAACGTTTGTCGTCCATACTTGTAGTGAATTAACAAGCGGAAGGGTTTGGGGATTAGACCGAGTTCCCGTAGCCGCTCATCCGGGCTTTCCGCCTTCCAACAGCAACCGTCGAAGCTTCGCCAGATCATTCAAAATTCGTCGGCTGGCGCCGAGATGTGAAGTGAGCTTGGCCAGCTTGTACTTCACCAGTTGCAATGCCTGCTGCCGGCGCGCCAGCTCCGGATCTGAAGCGCGAAGAATTTCCGTCTCAATTTCATCTTGCGCTTCGCGTGCCGCCGCCAGCAACTGGTCCACATATTCGCGAGCGCTCTCAATATTGTCGAAGGGCGTTTCCGGCTGGTAGGTCATGACTGAGCTCTCCGGCGATTCTTCCGCGCCTGTGTCCACAAAGCATAGGGCTTCCAGTACATCGCTTCAACCTCGCAGCGCGGCGCAATCCGCTTGCCAGCCGTCGTAACCAGAGGAGTGCATCCTCAATCGACAACAATCCACCTTGACGGAAACAGTCGTGGGCTACCAGTGACTTTCGCAGCCGGGGACGGCGGCCAAGAAATTTGGCTGCTTTCTTTACCTGGAGCCGTCGGGCGGAAGAAAGGTAGATCCCTTTTTTGCAATGAACGTCCATAAGGCACGGCCGGCGGGCGGAAGTTCACGGTCAGTGCGGCGGACCACAAACCATTGCCGCACGATGGGCAAGCCCTGAACTTTTAAAATGGCCAGCCTCCGGTCCGCCACCTCGGGTGCAATGGTGTGAGCAGAAATCAGGGAGAGACCGAGACCGGCGATCACCGCCTGCTTGATGGTCTCGTCGGATCCGATTTCAATGCTGTCCTTGGGATGCCGGATTCCCGGTTCATTAAAGAAGTACTCGAAAATATTTCGGGTGCCGGAGCCGTCTTCGCGAACGAGAAATTTCTGGTTCGCCAATTCGGCCCTGGATATGCGCCTGCGGCGCGTAAGAGGATGGCCCGCCGGGGCGATGATGACGTAAGGGTGCCTACCGAAAGGCGCGCTCTCAACGCTAAAGTCGCTGGGCGGCCGCCCGGTCAAAGCCATGTCGATATCATAATTGCGGAGGGATTCGACCATTTCGGCACGATTGCCGATCACCAGATTCAGTTCCACGCCCTCGTGCTGGCGCAAGAAAGCGGCGATCAGTTGCGCCGCAAAGTACTTCGCGGTTGAAACTGCGCCGAAGCGCACACGTCCACCGTGGAGCCCCTTCATGGCTTGCAGCGTATCGGAGAGATCTGCAATGGCACGGTCCATGCGCGCGGCGGCAGCAACGACCTCGCGGCCGGCGTCTGTCGCGCGCAAGCGATTTCCGATGCGGTCGAAGAGAGCCAGGCCCAGGTCTTCTTCAAGCAGCTTAATCCGTGAGGTGAGCGCGGCAGGCGTCACGTGCAGCGCACTAGCGGCTTTGACGACCGTGCCCCTGCGGGCCACCTGGTGAACAGCTTCCAACTGCTTGAAGGTCAGGTGCGCCAGTCTCGATATCCTTAATTTTATTGAGTGTAATCGAAATTAGATTCAGTTTTATTGTACCACGCCAAGTGCTACTTTTCGTTTTGCCGAGTTTATCGACTCCCCCGTGAGGAACGGGGGAGCCTTGCAGCTTCTGTTAGCGGCGAGGCGCACCCAGGAAGAGACGGTTTATGAATACAGAGACGAAAGCACTGGACACCAAGGCTTCGACCGTGCGCGGCAAGGAGCGCTACAAAGCCGGCGTAATGGAATACAAGAAGATGGGATATTGGGAGCCCGATTACGAACCCAAAGACACCGATATCCTGGCGCTTTTTCGCGTCACGCCGCAGGAGGGAGTGGACCCGGTGGAAGCATGCGCGGCGGTTGCCGGTGAGTCTTCCACCGCGACCTGGACGGTGGTCTGGACGGATCGCCTGACCGCTTCCGAAAAATATCGCGGCAAGTGTTACAAAGTCGAGCCGGTGCCCAACGCGCCGGGCTCCTACTTTGCATCGATTGCCTATGACCTCGATCTGTTCGAGCCGGGATCAATCGCCAATCTTTCCGCTTCCATCATCGGAAATGTTTTTGGGTTCAAGCCGCTGAAGGCGCTGCGCCTCGAAGACATGCGCTTCCCGGTCGCGTATGTCAAAACTTTTGACGGCCCCGCGACTGGAATCGTGGTCGAGCGCGAGCGCCTGGATAAATTTGGGCGGCCGCTTCTGGGAGCAACCGTGAAGCCCAAGCTGGGTCTTTCCGGGCGAAACTACGGCCGCGTGGTTTACGAAGCACTGAAAGGCGGCCTGGACTTCACCAAGGACGACGAAAATATTAATTCCCAGCCCTTCATGCACTGGCGCGACCGCTTTCTTTATTCCATGGAAGCCGTAAATCGCGCCCAGGCCATGACCGGCGAGGTGAAAGGGTCCTACCTGAACGTTACTGCCGGCACCATGGAAGACATGTATGAACGCGCGGAGTTCGCCGCCGAGCTTGGCTCCGTGATCGTGATGATCGACCTGGTGATCGGCTACACAGCGATTCAGTCGATGTCCAAATGGGCGCGGCGAAATAACATGATCCTGCATCTGCATCGCGCAGGCCACGGCACGTACACGCGCCAAAAAATACACGGCGTGTCGTTTCGCGTGATTGCCAAGTGGATGCGCCTTGCGGGCGTCGACCACATCCATGCCGGCACCGTGGTCGGAAAACTGGAAGGCGATCCGAAAACGACGCGTGGCTACTACGACATTTGCCGCGAAGATTTCGTGCCGAAAAAACTCGAGAATGGCGTGTTTTTCGACCAGCAGTGGGCGTCCATGCGCAAACTGATGCCGGTGGCCTCGGGAGGAATTCACGCGGGACAGATGCATCAGCTCCTGGACCTGCTCGGCGAAGATGTAGTGCTGCAATTCGGCGGGGGCACCATCGGCCATCCCACCGGCATCGTGGCTGGCGCCACGGCGAATCGTGTGGCGCTCGAAGCCATGATTCTTGCGCGCAACGAAGGCCGTGACATCGCGCGAGAAGGCCCCGACATTCTTGAAGTGGCGGCGAGAACTTGTTTGCCTCTCAAACAGGCGCTGGAGATCTGGAAGGACGTCACGTTTGATTACGCTTCCACCGATACGCCCGACTTCGTTCCTGTTGCAACCGTAGGAGTTTGAAAGCGAGAGATCACCATGCGATTGACACAAGGTTGTTTTTCTTTTTTGCCGGACCTCACCGATGAGCAGATCAGCGCGCAGGCTCAATACTGCATTGACCAAGGATGGGCGGTGAACATCGAGTTCACCGACGATCCGCATCCCCGCAACACTTACTGGGAGATGTGGGGACTGCCGATGTTCGACATTAAAGACGCTGCCGCGGTGATGATGGAATTGCGCGAGTGCCGCAGGGCCTATGGCGACCGCTACATTCGCCTCTCGGGTTTTGATTCTTCGCACGGCTGGGAGTCCGTAAAACTTTCGTTCATCGTCAATCGCCCGAAAGAAGAGCCGGGCTTCCGGCTGATTCGCCAGGAAGGCGCAGGAAGAAACGTACGGTACACCACGCAGTCGTATGCCGCCGACCGGCCGGAGGGACAGCGATACGGTCGCTGATCATTTTCCGTTGGTTGCCGCTGACTGCGAGAAAAACCTTATGACGGATACCACTCGATCGTACGACCATCCGGGTATCACTGACCCTGTCGCTGAGAAAGAGACGGAGCGTGCGCCAGCGTTCGCAGATCTCGCCGCGGCAGCCGATAACGCTGCCGGCGATTCGCCGAGCGGGCTGGTGGACCTTTCGAAGGAGCTTAGCGAAGTTGGAATAGAAGATGTTCTTACGGAACTGGACAACGAACTCGTCGGACTAGCGCCGGTAAAAACCCGCATTCGCGAAATCGCCGCGCTGCTGCTGGTGGAGCGCGTGCGCCGCAAGTTTGGTCTTTCGAGCGAGGCCCCGACCCTGCACATGTCGTTCACCGGCAATCCCGGCACCGGTAAAACCACCGTGGCCATGCGCATGGCGCAGATGCTGCACCGCCTGGGATTCGTGCGTAAAGGCCACCTCATTTCGGTGACCCGCGATGACCTTGTAGGGCAGTACATCGGCCACACCGCGCCGAAGACCAAGGAAATTCTGAAGCGTGCCATGGGCGGCGTGCTCTTCATCGATGAAGCCTACTACCTGTATCGCGCCGAAAACGAGCGCGACTACGGGCAGGAGGCCATCGAGATATTGCTGCAGGTGATGGAGAACCAGCGCGAGGACCTGGTGGTTATCCTCGCGGGCTATGCGGGCCGCATGGAGAAATTCTTTGCGAGCAATCCGGGTTTTCGCTCGCGCATCGCGCATCACATCGATTTTCCGGATTACGCGGAAGGTGAGTTGCTCGCTATCGGAGAGTTGATCCTGGCTAAACAGAATTACAAGCTGAGCAGGGATGGGCGGGAAGCTTTGACGCGGTACATTTTTGCGCGGAGGCGACAGCCCCATTTTTCCAACGCGCGCTCCATTCGCAATGCGCTCGATCGCGCCCGCTTGCGCCAGGCCAACCGCATCGTGCGCAGCGCGGCGAACGGCAAGATCACCACCGAGGATTTGATGACCATCAAGGCCCCCGACCTGCTGGCCAGCCGTGTGTTCGGGCAAGCCGCAGAGAACACCTCGCCACTTAGCGACGAAACGGAGAGCACTTTTGACTGATCCGGTAGCCATGCCGCTCGCTCCCGCTTCGACGACCCGGCAGAACGCCGAGCGGCCGCGCCTCAACGCGAAGAAAGAGACACTTGATCATTTTGCGCGCAATACATCACTCGAGGAATTTCTCGGAAGTGCGGCGAATTGCGGCGGCGACAAGCAGGCGGTGGCGGTTCTGTTTCAACTCCTTGCCAAGGCGGCTATTCACATCGCCGATCTCGCGCCGCCGGGACACGTCGCCGGAAGCGCACAAGACTGGACTGACGTAGAGAATGTTGAAAACAATCTGGAGGGGTTCAACCTCGCCGCCAATGAGGCTTTCCTTAATGCCATCCGGCGCGCTCCGGTCGCGGCGGTGCTTGCGAAAGAATTTCCCGACGCGATGTTCCTCGATGGCAATGCTCCTTTGGCGGTGGCCATGGATCCCCTCGACGGCTCTTTGAACATCGCAGCCAACGTCCCGGTAGGAACGACGGTTGCCGTTTTTCCCACACTTCCCGGCGCTTCGCAACCATCGGAGCATTTTCTGCGCCCTGGGCAAGATCAAATAGCGGCGGGCCTGATCATTTTCGGGTTACAAACCTGTTTCGTATTGACTCTGGGCGACGGCGCATATGTCTTTACTCTCGATCGCCGGGCAAATCTCTTTCGACTCACGATACCCCTGCTCACGATTCCCGAGGATTCCACGGAGTATTCCGTCAACGCCTCGCACTATCGCCATTGGGATAATTCCATGCGCGCGTATATTGATGACTGCATTAAAGGCGCCGACGGGCCATTGCGCCGCGACCATACTATGCGGTGGACCGCGTCATCCATAGCCGACGCCTACCGCATCCTGGTGCGCGGCGGCGCATTCCTTGACCCCGGCGACCGGCGCCACGGTCACGCGGACTCCCGGCTGCGGTTAATTTGTGAGGCCAACCCCATAGCGTTTCTGGTCGAGCAAGCGGGCGGCCAGGCCACGGATACAACAAAACGCATTCTGGAGATTGTTCCGCGCGATCTTCAGATGCGGACATCCATCGTGTTTGGCTCGTCCGCGACGGTCGAACGCATCATCCGTTATCACCGTGACCCACATTCTTCGGCGGAACGCGCTCCTCTCTTTTTTCAACGAGGCCTGATCAGGCGATGATCCGGGTGAGTTATGTCCACTAAGCATCCCATCATCTCGGTGACCGGTTCGTCCGGCGCCGGCACTACTTCCGTGAGAAACACTTTCGAGCAGATTTTTCGCCGCGAAAAAGTTAACGCCGTGTACATCGAAGGCGATGCCTTCCATCGTTACAACCGCCTGGAAATGCGCAAGGCGATGGCCGAGCAGGCCGCGCAGGGCAACCACCATTTCAGCCATTTCGGCGCTGACGCCAACTTGTTTGAGGAGTTGGAATCACTGTTTCGAAGCTATGTGGAGAAGGGCCAGGGCCGCACGCGGCATTACGTGCACGACGCAAAGGAATCCGACCTGTATGGCGCGGAGCCGGGGTGTTTTTCACCGTGGGAAGTCATCCCGGATGGAACGGATCTTTTATTTTACGAAGGACTGCACGGTACGGTCGTGACGGAGAAAATCAATGTTGCCCAGCATGCGGATTTAAAAATAGGGGTCGTTCCGGTAATCAACCTGGAGTGGATTCAGAAGATTCACCGCGATGGAGCGTCGCGCGGCTACTCCACCGAAGCGGTGACCGACACAATACTGCGGCGCATGCCGGACTATGTGCGGTATATTTGCCCGCAATTCACACAAACGGACATTAATTTTCAACGTATTCCAACCGTGGATACGTCCAATCCATTCATCGCTCGCCTGATTCCCACGCCGGAAGAATCGATGGTGGTAATCCGCTTTAGAAATCCGCGGGGTTTCGACTTCTGCTATCTGCTCTCGATGATCGCCAACAGTTTCATGTCCCGCGCAAACTCCATTGTAATTCCCGGCGGCAAGCTCGATTTGGCCATGCAACTCATTCTTACTCCGCTAATATTGCAACTTGTAGAACGCAAGCGGAGAGCATCCTGATGGGCGCGGCAAGCGCGTCAAACCGGCGGTCTGACCAAGAAGTAAGCCGAATGCGTGGCCACAAGGTAGAGGAAGCGGGCCTCCACTGTGGTGTAGCCGAAGGCGCGAAGAGGGACGGGAGAGCGAATCGATTGAGCGGAAACGAACACACCAGGAAATCGGAAATCAGAGTCAGACGACGCAGCTTAGAAGAGGATGACTTGAGGAGTGGACGGTAATTGTGCTCCTGCTCAGATGCGGGAGGAACTGCGCGCCTTCGATCTTTGCGACTGCGGTTCTGAACCGCGTTATACGGGCCTGCCGCTTCGATCCGCCACTACGATCACCTGAAGATCCCGAGCCAGGCGGACAATATTTTCCGCGATATTCTTGCCGCGGAGCCGCTCACGAAGACCCGTTTGTGGCTGGGCTACGAAGAGTTGAGTAACCTTGTGCTGGCGAGCGTACTCGACGACGGCCCTGGCAATATCGTGGCCCGCTATCACGCGAGTCTCAATCTGCAAGCTGCGGGCGAAACGCAAATGTCTTTCCACGGCTTCTTTTTCCTCCAAAGGTAATTGCGATAGCTCCGGAGTTTCGTGCACAAAGAGCGCGGTGCAATCGGCACGAAGGTAGTCGGCTACGCGGCGTCCCCGGCGGATGAGCATGGCCGTTGAAGGATCGGGGGTGATGTGGACGAGAATGCGCTCCTTTGGTTGGCTATTCGCGGCTCCGCCGGAACGCGCCTCGGAAATCCGCGGGGCCTGAAATACGCGCGTTTCATCGTAAGCGGACTGCCGGAGATCAACTTCGTGAGCCGCCTGGCGAAGCGTCAACTCGCGGAGCGCGCCTAAATTGGAACCTTTAAAAAATCCGGTAAGGGCCTTGTCCACCATTTCAGGCTTGTAAATTGCTCCGCGCTTCAGGCGGTTGAGCAACGCATCGGGTGTGACATCGACCGCAACAATTTCCGCGGCTTGGCGAATGATTCCGTCCGGAACCGTTTCGCGCACCTGAATGCCAGTGATTTGCCATATCTGGTCATTGAGGCTTTCGATGTGTTGCACATTCATGGTGGTCCACACTTCGATGCCAGCGTCCAGGAGCACCTGAACGTCTTCCCAACGCTTGGTGCGCCCAGACCCAGGAATGTTGGTGTGCGCCAGTTCATCCACCAAGGCAGCCCCGGGCCTACGTCGCAGAACTGCGTCCGTATCCATCTCCTCAAATGTTTTCGCCCGGTATTCGATCTTGCGGTGAGGGACGATTTCCAATCCTTGAATCTGGGCGATAGTGTCGGGACGAGCGTGCGGTTGAAAGTAGGCAACCACAACATCAACTCCCCGTTGCGCGGCAGCATGGCCATCCGCAAGCATCTGGAAAGTCTTGCCGACACCCGCGGCATAACCCAGATAAACCTTCAAGTTGCCGCGTGGGGTGTCGTCGGCAGGCATGGTGGAGCTAATGAGGGAAAACTCGGACGTCTATGCCTTCCGCCGCGCGAATGAGGCGGAGCACCGGATCGCCGAACAAGCGATCGCGCCACCTGTTGTGGGCGCTGTGTCCGATGAAAATCTGCGTAATGCGTTTCTGGCGGGCGAACTCCACGATCGCGGATATAGGATCCTCGCTTTCCAGCACCTCGGTCGATGCGCCGGCTTTTTTCGCCGCGTCGAAATACTTTCGAATCGCGACGCTTTCTTTTTCAGACCTCCCGGGCTTGCACACGTACACTGCGTAGAGCTCACCCTGAAAACGTTCAGTGTTGCGTTCCCCGCTTTCCATCATTGCCGCAGCATTGGAATGCGGCGTCATGCACACCAGAAAGCGTTCGTGCGTCCCGAAGACCGGCTCGATGCCGTGCGCGTGAACATAGGATTCCAGTTGCGCATCCACGACCTCCGCGGTGAGCAGCAGCGCGAGTTCGCGAAGCTCCGAGAGCTGGCGCTCCTGGGAGTTGCTGATTCCGGCCGAAGTGAGCTTTTCTCCCCGACGCCAGAGGCAGAGGTCCGGTGGCACATCCACGATCACAATGTCGTCCGCTGCGAGCAGGAACGACTTTGGAATGGTCTCGGTGGTGTCCTTGCCGGTAATCGCTTGAACTTTTTCTTTGTATTCCTGGACATGAAGCAGGTTAACGCTCGACAAGACCGAGATCCCATTGCGCAAAAGCTCCTGCACATCCTGCCAACGATTGGAGTTCCGATTTCCGGGAGGATTGTCGGCGGCGAGAGGGTCAATCACGCAGACTTGCGGTGCGCGGCGAAGGATGGCATCGAGGTCGAGGGATTGGCCCTGGGGAGTTTGGAGCGGAGGAATCAGCTCCAGTTTTCGCAGAAGCGCCTGGAGGTCTTCGGATTGCTGGACTTGAACAGCGCCCACCACCACGTCTTCGCCACGCTCTTGCCGCCGCCGCGCTTCGTCAAGCATGCGATAGGACTTGCCAACGCCGGGCGCGTAGCCTAAAAAAATCTTGAGTTTCGCGCCCCATTGTTTGCTCTCCTCCGCCTGCACCCGCTTAAGGAGGCGCTCGGGACTAGGCCTTGGTGATTCGGACATGCGCATTTTCCAATTCCAGTGAAAGTGTAGACTGTGGCGACGAGAGGACGCAAACGCACCGCAACGCACCGCACCGCGTGCCGCAAAACCAACAAGCTTCAGGAAAGCATGGTTCGCGGTAGGAAGAAAAAGCGCGGTCATGGCTTCGAGAGTGGATGCGCATCATCCAGCTCAAGATTCAGCTGCAGCACGTTAACGCGTGGCTCGCCCAAAATACCAAATTGGCGGCTCTTCGTGAATTTTTGAACCAGCGCGCGCACCTCGGCTTCACTGACGTTTCTTTTCGTAGCCACTCGGGGAATTTGAAATTCAGCAGCAGCGGGCGAAATTTCAGGATCGAGTCCCGAGCCGGAAGCAGTCACGAGATCCACGGGAACGGGCACGGAAGGATTTTCTGCTTTGGCCTTTAGTACGCCGGCGTTGACGCGGTCGATCAAGGCCTTGTTGGTCGGGCCAAGATTGGAGCCGCTACTCGCCGTGGCATCATATCCGGTTCCGGCAGAAGATGGCCGCGAATGGAAGTAGCCCGGCTCGGTGAAGTTCTGCCCGATGATTCTCGCGCCGACCAGCTTGCCGTTTCTCTCGAGGAGTTGTCCGTTTGCACGGCCAGGGAACAGGATCTGCGCCAGAGCTGTGATGACCAGGGGATATACGATCCCGAACATCAGGGTGGTGACTAAAGTGAACCACAGAGCGATCAAAAGATTTTTTTTCATAAATTCCTCAAACAACGCGAAGATAAGTCAGCAATACGTCGATAAATTTGATCCCGATGAAGGGCGCCACGATTCCGCCTACGCCATAGATCAGCAGATGGCGGCGCAGCAAAGCCGCCGCGCCTAATGGACGGTAGCGCACGCCTCGGAGAGCGAGCGGTATGAGGGCAATGATGATGAGGGCGTTGAAAATCACCGCGGAGAGAATGGCCGATTCAGGCGTGTGGAGACGCATTACGTTCAAAACGCCGAGCACCGGGAAAGCTCCGGCGAACATTGCCGGGATGATGGCGAAGTACTTGGCGACGTCATTGGCCACCGAGAAGGTGGTGAGCGCACCGCGGGTTATCAGCAGTTGTTTCCCGATCGCCACGATCTCAATAAGTTTGGTCGGATTGGAGTCGAGATCTACCATGTTGCCGGCTTCCTTGGCGGCCTGCGTGCCGGTATTCATGGCAACGCCGACGTCAGCCTGAGCAAGTGCGGGAGCGTCGTTGGTGCCGTCGCCGGTCATCGCGACGAGTTTTCCTTTGAATTGTTCGCGCTTGATGAGCGCCATCTTGTCTTCAGGTTTTGCCTCGGCAAGAAAATCGTCCACACCGGCTTGACGCGCAATGGCTGCCGCCGTCAAGGGGTTGTCGCCGGTGATCATCATGGTGCGGATTCCCATGGCGCGAAGATGATCAAATCGTTCCCTCATTCCCCCCTTGACGATGTCTGTCAGGGCAATCGCCCCGAGGATGCGACGATTCTCAGCCACGAGAAGCGGCGTACCGCCGGAATTGGAAATTTCATCGATGCGCGGCTTCAAGTCCGTGGGTATGCCGTTGCCGCTTGAACTGATGAACCGAGCGACGGCGTCGGGAGCGCCTTTGCGGATCGTCCTTCCATCGATATCGACGCCCGACATTCTGGTCTGCGCGGAAAACGGAATGAAAGTGGTGTCGTGCGAGGAAAGATCGCGACCGCGCAGTTGATAACGTTCCTTAGCCAGAACAACTATTGAACGGCCTTCGGGCGTCTCGTCGGCGAGCGAGGAGAGTTGCGCGGCATCGGCCAGATAACTCTCCTCAATGCCGGCTGCTGGATAGAAGTGGGTCGCGGCGCGATTGCCCAAAGTGATCGTGCCTGTTTTGTCCAGCAGAAGCACGTCGACGTCACCGGCGGCTTCTACAGCGCGTCCCGACATGGCGATAACATTTTTCTGGATGAGCCGGTCCATCCCGGCGATGCCGATCGCGGAGAGTAATCCACCAATGGTTGTCGGTATCAGACAGACGAGAAGTGAAACCAGCACAAAAATGTTTTGTGGAGCGCCGGAATAGACAGCGAAGGGCTGCAGCGTGACGACCGCCAGCAGGAAAATAATGGTCAAGCCTGCCAGCAGAATGTTGAGGGCAATCTCATTGGGAGTTTTCTGCCTGGACGCGCCTTCGACGAGGGTGATCATGCGGTCGAGAAAAGTCTCGCCAGGATTTGATGTGATGCGTACCTTGATTTCGTCAGAGAGAACGCGCGTTCCACCGGTGACCGCGGAACGATCTCCGCCGGATTCGCGGATGACCGGGGCGGACTCGCCGGTGATTGCCGATTCGTCGACGGAAGCTACGCCTTCGATAACTTCACCGTCCCCGGGGATGAATTCTCGCGCGGCTACGACGACGATATCTCCGGAGCGCAGTTTCGAACTGGCCACGGTCTCCGCGCTGCCGTCGCTGCGCAGCCGATGCGCCTGGGTTTCTGCTCGCGCTTTGCGCAAGGTGTCGGCTTGCGCCTTGCCCCGGCCTTCGGCCATGGCCTCCGCAAAGTTGGCAAAGAGAACTGTGAACCACAGCCAAAGCGTAATTTGCAGTTCAAAAGCAAACTGTCCAGCGTGATGAGACGCGTTCCATGCGAGCTGAAACGTGGTGAGGAGGGCGCCTGCTTCCACGACGAACATCACTGGATTCTTGAAGATCGTTCGTGGATTCAGTTTGCGAAAAGAATCCAGCACGGCACGTGAGAGGATAGCGCTGTCGGCGAGTGATTTTTTCCTGATTTGAGCTACCGGCTCCATAGACACCTCAGAAGATCTTTCCTGCGTTCATCAGCAAGTGTTCGAGAATCGGCCCCAGACTCAGAGCGGGAAAAAATGTAAGAGCACCGACGATCAAGATGGTGGAAACAAGCAGGCCCGCAAACAGCCCGCCCGTGACTGGAAACGTCCCGGCGGATTCCGGAACAATTTTCTTTTTAGCGAGGCTTCCGGCAATGGCGAGGACCGGAATAATCATGAAAAAGCGCCCGAGGAGTTGAGCGGCCGCTGTCGTGGTGTTGTACCACATGGTGTTGGCATTCAAGCCCGCGAACGCGGAGCCGTTGTTTCCCGTCGAGGATGTATAGGCGTAAAGGATCTGGGACAAGCCGTGCGGGCCGGGGTTGGTGATGCTTGAAGTGCCATAGGGCTTGACCACCGATGCCGCAGCGAAGATGAGAATCGTGAAAGTCAGGATGAGAACCGCGAGCATGGCCATCTTGACGTCGTACGATTCGATCTTCTTGCCGAGGTACTCCGGCGTTCGCCCCACCATCAACCCGGCGATAAAAACCGCCAGAACGACGAAGACAAAAATGCCGTAAAGGCCTGCGCCGACCCCGCCGAAAACAACTTCGCCCAGCATGATGTTGATCAACGGAACCATTCCCCCAAGGGGAGTGAAGGAGTCGTGCATGCTGTTTACGGCACCGCAACTGGCATCGGTGGTCACTACGGCGAAGAGCGCCGAATTCGCGATGCCGAAGCGCACTTCTTTGCTTTCCATGTTTCCGCCGGACTGCAGCGTGGTGGCCCGCTGGTCAGTGCCAGCCAGCAGAGGATTGCCTCTGGCCTCCGCCCAATATGCCGTGGACACACCCGCAAGGAACAAGAAAGCCATGGCCGCCCACACCGCCCAACCATGACGCTGCGAGCCGGTCATCCGGCCAAGCGTGTAAGTCAGCCCGGAGGGAATCGCAAAAATCAACACCATCTCAAAAAAGTTCGAAAACGGAGTCGGATTTTCGAAAGGATGAGCGCTGTTGGCGTTGAAGAATCCACCGCCGTTGGTGCCGAATTCCTTGATCACTTCTTGTGACGCTACGGGCCCCTGGGCGATTACCTGCTGGGTCACAGTTTGCGTTGTGGTGTGGCCATCTGCAGCGGTGACCTGCGCGGTGTAGGGCTGAATCAGATCAACCGTGGTGTAGGGCTTGAAATTCTGCACAACTCCTTCGGACACGAGAACGAGCGAACCCACCAAGCAGACTGGCAGCAGAATCCACAGAAGACAGCGCGTCGTGTCCACCCAGAAATTCCCGAGTTGGTCAGTTTCCTTGCGAGCGATGCCGCGGATCACCACGATTGCCAGCACGATGCCGACCGCGGCCGAAGCGAAGTTGTGATAAGCGAGCCCGGCCATCTGCGTCAGATAGCTCATAGTGGACTCGCCGGTGTAAGCCTGCCAGTTGGTGTTCGTGGTGAAGGATGCCGCCGTTCCGAACGCTAAGCCCGGCTCGACGTTCGGAAGCTTCTGCGGATTCAGAGGCAGCCATTTTTGCGTTCGCTCCATGAGATAAAGGAGCGCCATCGAAACGCCGCTGAACAAAAGCATCGCCACCGCGTATTCGGTCCAGCGCATCTCGCGTTTGTGGTCGATGCCACTCAGCCGATACACAAGTTTTTCAATGGGACGGAGCAGGGGATCGAGAAATGTGTTTTCCCGGTTGAACACGCGCGTCATGTAGACGCCGATGGGCTTTGTCACCAGGAAGATCACGAAGAGATACAGCCCGATTTGAAACCAGCCATTCGCGGTCATGGGTTAGAATTCCTCCGCCTTCAAGAGGGCGTACAGCAAATACCCAAAGAGAAGCGCACAAATCACGAGCACTGCCGCATTTCCTGCAGTCATAGCCTCACTCCTATTCCAGGCGTTCGCAGCCGCGAACGTAGAAAATTCCAATCGCGAAAAACAACGCGGTGACAGCGATGAAAATTGCGTCCAGCATTTTGTTACTCCTCCATCTAAACCGTTTAACAGGAGTTGCTCGTCAGTGGGCGTTTCCGAGTCACATCAAATGAGCATCGAAGGTCGCGATCACTCCCAAGACCAAGAGATTTTGGGTGGGGGTCAGACCAACGACTCCGGGCGCAACCTCACCCCCGCGAAAGAAGCCGCCGCCCGGCCCGCGGGAATCGTCAATGCGGTGCTCGAGTCTTACGATTGCAGTAGCCTGCCGATAAGGAACGCGATACTCGAGGGTTGTGGTGTTGGCTTTGACGGTTTGCGGGAAGCCAGTCAAACGGCCATCGCGGTCCCAGTAGACTTCAGGGCGCACGGTCGCACTCCAGTTCCTGCGGAACACCCAGTGGACCGGCAATTGGGCGGACATCCAAAGTGCGCGCGGATTACCGGGCGTCGCGACCTCTTCGGTCCCGACATGGTATTCGAATGCAGTTGTAAACCGGTCGGTCTTCCATTCGGCTATGCTGTCCCACAAGAACCGCCAGAATGCGAATTCGGTGTCGGATTGATGCGGACCGAACAGCACGGTTTCCTTCAGAGTCGTGTGGTTCGTAAACTTATAGGCCAGTTGCCCGCCGGAACTGGGGACGTGGTTGGCATCGGCCAGATGCCAGTAGCCGTTCACGACGAACACGGTTCCCGTAAGTTTGCGAGTGAAGGGATAGCTGGCGTTCACGCCCAACATGAGATATGGCGTGAAGTCGGCGCCCCAGGGACGCGTGTAGTTGAAGTTGTCCTTCGCATACAACGAGTCATAGCCAATGAAACTCGAAAAAATTCCCGCCTGAACCGTAAGACCCTTTCCGATGGGTGCCAGATAGGAAACGTCCGTTGGTCCGAGATGACGCAAACCCTGATAGCCGCCAAGATTCGGCGCCGTTACCGAGAACCCAAAAACCCTGGAGTCCTGGCCAGCATGTACCGTCAATTCCATACCCCAGCGCGATGACGCTGAGGCCGTTTTGCGCAAATAGGCACCGGCCATATTCAAAATCGGGTAGTTCACTTTGTACGCGGTGCCGCGACTTCGAAAGAGATCATTCGCCGGGTGGTTGAAATCCAGAAGATAAGCGGCGTCGAGAAATCCACCGAATAGCCACTGCGGATCAGGCGACTGTACGGCGGCTTGGCCGGATGGCGCATCCTGGGTAGCCACTTGACTGCCATCGGGTTCGCCGCCGATGAGCAGAACGGTCTGTTCCCGAGCGGCGCCATGGTCCACAAGGTTGGCCGACTGCGCAGGTTCTGGCGTTTCGCTAATTGTTTCCTGGTGGTCTTGAGATACCGGCGTTTGGCCTTGCGCTTGCGCGGATGCGGCGCACAACGATGTGACCATCACTGCGGATAGTGCGAATCTGAATTTCCCCATTTCCATGACTCCATTCGGCAGCGCGTGTTTTGCGAGAAGGTACTTTGTGAGCTGACTGCGCTGATTTCGTCCTGGTGCCCAGTACGGTATGCACGTTTCTGGCATTCGGAAGGGAACGGCGCTTGCGGGCGCTCCGGTTACCATCGCGGAAAAACTGGAACAGCGCGTACAACATGAACACCAAGCTCAGACTGACGAGAATCACAAAAAGCCACATGTCTCTCTTCGAGCCGCGCGGCAAGATTTATGGCCAGCGGACACCGGTAGAGTGGCATCCAGCTTCTAAGGAAGTAGTGATGAAGTTATAAGGACTTTATAAAGATGCGGCTGCCCAGCCCGCGAGGATCCGTGCGTTAACTTCGAGAGTCTGCCGGATTAAGATCTTTAGGGGGCCGGAAGCGATAGCCAACCCACGGTTCGGTGAGAATAAATTGAGGATGAGCAGGATCAGGCTCGATCTTTTTTCGTAACTGGTTGATGGTAACGCGGAGATATTCAGGTTCATCGCCATGGTCCGGTCCCCAGACCGCTTGCAGCAGGCGGCGGTGCGTGAGTGGTTTTCCCTGATTCATCACCAGTTGACGGAGCAATTCAAATTCCTTGGGCGTGAGATGAACCTCCAATCCGCGAGCGACTACGTAGCGTGTCTCAAAATCAATACTCAAATCCTTTGAAACAAAGGGTTCCAGTTTCTCCTGAAGCAAGGTACGCCGAAGCGCGACGCGGATGCGGGCCAGGAGTTCCTGAATACCGAATGGCTTCAAGACATAATCATCCGCACCGGCATCGAGCGCGAGTACCTTATCGCGTTCCGCGGCGCGCACAGTAAGCATGATGATGGGCACGTTGGAACTGCAGCGGATTTCGCGGCAGGCTTCCAATCCATCCATGACGGGCATGTTTACGTCGAGGAGAATAATGTCAGGAGGATTGCTCCGAAAAACGTCGATGGCTTCTTCGCCGTTGCGGGCTTCAAAAATCGTGTAACCCTGGGCCGCAAGAGTCGCCTTCATCACGCGGCGCACCTGAGGATCGTCGTCCACAACCAGGATTTTCGCTGACGTCATGGCCGCCCGTCCCTGCTATGCACCGGTAGTGTAAACGAAAAGGCGGAGCCACGGCCCGGCTGACTGGAGATCGTGATGGAGCCTCCGTGCGCTTCCACAATTGCCTTGGCGATGGGCAAGCCCATACCGGTTCCCGGCACAACATACCTCTGGTCTTTCCCGCGATAAAACTTATCGAAAATCATTCCCTGTTCGAGGTCTTCGATCCCCGGTCCGTGGTCAACCACGCTGGTCCGCACCAGATTTCCAACAGACTCGACGCTGATAAGAATTGGACGATCCTTTGGCGAATACCGATCGGCGTTATTAATCAGCTGAATGAGGGCTTGCTTGGCGCGATTGAGGTCGGCTCGCACCGGCGGAATTCCTGGAGCAACCTGTACGGTGATTGGACGTGAGCCCAGACTATTGGCGGAGTGCACGAGCGCCGCATCAATAACTTGTTGAATCGGAACTGCGCGGAGCTCCAGCTCGTATTGTCCGGCCTCCAACCGGGCCATCTCTGCGGCGTGTTCTATCAGGTCATTGAGTCGATCGGATTCTTCGTCGATGATGCTTAGCAGTTCGTGCTGCTGAGCCGGATTCTGGTTCTGTCCCGCAAGGAGGCTGGTGGCCGAGGCCTTGATCGATGTCAGCGGTGTGCGCAATTCGTGCGTAATGGAATCGAGAAGAGCGGATCTAAGTCGTTCGCTCTGGCGGTCGGCTTCCGTCCTGCTCAATTGCTCCACTGCTCGAGCACGTTCAATGGCAATTCCTACGAGCGTTCCCATGGCTTCCAACGTGTTTCTGGAAAGGGGCGACCCGGAAATTGCCATGCTCCCAATCGGGCGTATGCCTAGCCGAATAGGCGCAAAATAGAATCCTTCGGCGGCATTCACTACCGGCTCATCTCGCCTGAAAACGTCTTTCATGCTTTCTTCGCCGGGCTGCGAAGCACCGGCACCGGAGTGATAAAACTTACTCTTCTCCGCAAGAAAAATGGTCGCGGCGCCTCCCTCAAGAGCGTCCACAATGTGATTGGGAATAGCGTTGAGCAATTGAATGACGTCGCCCTCACCAAGCATCTTCTGACTGAGCAGGTACAGCTTTTCGATTTCCCGGCTGCGTTGGTTGGCCGCGTCTGCTTCCTTTCGAATTCGGGAGGAGAGCTGGCTGCCGACTATGGCGGTAACCAGGAAAGCGAAGAGCGCTACCCAATTCTGGGGATCAGCGACTGTAAAAGTGCCGACTGGGGGAATAAAAAAGTAGTTGAAAGCTAAGGTGGCCACAAGGGACATAAACACAGAGACGGCCATTCCCCATAAAGCCGAAACTGCCAAAATCGCAAGAAGAAACGAAAGAGCGACGGTAGTTTGATTTACTTGCGGTAAAGCTCGTCGATAGAAAAATGTAAGACCGAGAATAATGGCCAGAACTCCCACAAACCGAAGAACTCGCAGCGCGAAAAGCCTTGGCATGTGTAGATTCTAGCACCTGAGCGAATGGCGCCCCTTTTTGGCCCACGTGGTTTGTTAAGTGCCCATCTGTGAAAAAGATGGATGGCAGGGGCGGTGGGGATCGAACTTAAAAGCGGTGTTGAAACCACGTGCTATTTCTTCCGCGGGCGAATGGCGATGAAGGACATCTGCTCAAGGTCCGGGTAGTGGCCTTGGTCATCGGGGGTGCGTTTGCCCGAAGGTATTTGTTGCAGCAGAGTTTCGGCCGGCAGGGGTGGCTTGAAATACTGGGCGTAGACTTTGTGGAAGGCGTCGGAGTCTGCGAGATCGTCGAGATAGACGGTGGTGTAGACCACCTGGCTGAAATCCATCTCGGCTTCCTCAAGATTATCGAGCTGGTTGCGCATGGTCTGGCGCAGTTGCGCCGCGGTGGTCGCGCCGTAGACGCCGCCGTGAGGGCCGGGGATGAAGCCACTTTTCGCGGAGCAATATAAAGTGTCGCCGGCGAAGACGCAGGGGCTGGCGGTGGGGCTGGGTGGCATATTTCTGGGGCGGATGGAATGGCGAAGGCTTAAGTCCCGCACAGCTACGCCGGTGTATTCGATCTGAGCGTTGTGGGGAAGCGCAGCGACTTCTATGGTGGCGCGCGCGGGAGTATTGCCAAATTCGAAGCGTTGCGCGTAGTGCTCGTTCATGACTTTCATGGGAATTTTTTCGGTGAGGTAGGGATTCACGAAAACCATGTTGGCGAGCTTGAGTCCGGCAGCTTCCACCACCGCCTTAACGCCGTCAAGAGCGAGATCGGTTTGAGCGGCAGGATCGTCGGGGACGACGCCGGATTGCGGATCGCGGCCGGGCATGGCGGATACGAACAAGCGATCGCGGGTGAGGATGCCGGGGGAAAATGGCTCGGTCGAATTGTAATTTGCGGGAGTGACGACTTTTCGTTCCTCGAGATCGCGTACGGCCACGGCGGTAATCTCGATGGAGCCTTGGGGCACTTTCGCGACGCCGAGAACCGCGCGAGCCGGCGGCGCTGCAGAGAAATATTTTGCAAAGACGCTGTTGAGGCGATCGTAGTTGTTTACGTCTTCGAGATACACCTGTACGTAGACCACGTTCTCCAGATTTAAGCCGTCAGCGCTGAGGATCGATTTGATATTTTCGAGCGACTGGCTGGCCTGGGCTTCGAAATCGGCCGGAACAGCGCCGTCATCGCGTTGCGGGCCCTGGCCGGAGATATAGATGTAGTCGCCGGCGTCAATCGCTGATGAACGTACGGGATTTTTTTCGTCGGTGCCGGGCTTTTGGACCGCACGCACTTGAGCGTTAGTGGCGTGGGCCGAAATCAGGAAGCCTCCGAGCAGAAAAGTTTTCACCAGCATCGGTGCGATCCGAAATTTTCGGCTAAGCCGGAGTGTGGGAGTGGACATGGCGTTTAGGACTGAGGTGCAGCTTTCCGCGCGGCGCCGAGAAGCTCACGAAGGCGTTGGCCGACAATGAGCGTTTCGGAAGGCTGAATGGTGGAGGCCACGAGTTCGAGCTTGCGGCGCTGGTTCGCTTCCATTTCCCTGGTGCTTTGCTTGGGGTTGCCTTCGCGAACGGCGGTAACGATGCTGGGATTATCCGCGCCGGCCACTTCAATCACCGGATCGCCGGAGCGCAATTGCTGCACGCAATCTTTTACGGTATATCCCCATTTTTGTTAGTCCCAGGAAATATGCAGAGTTGGGTAGCGATTGCCATCGGTGGGTATGGAGATTTCGGTTTCCACGCCCGGAACGGTTTTCACGAGTTTCTCAATGCGCAGGACGCGGTCGTTC
>JALYLI010000077.1 GCA_030774335.1 Acidobacteriota bacterium
ACATGGCGTCCACGCGCGATTTATCCACGATGATTTTCAGGGATTTTGTGTATCCCTTCGAGCTGACTTCCTTCTTAATCCTAGTCGCTGTGCTGGGAGCCATCGTGCTGGCGCAGCGGGAGAAAGCCTAGATGGTGCCGACGAACTACTACCTGGTGCTGAGCGCGATTTTGTTCGGGCTGGGTGTCCTGGCGTTCATTTTCAAGCGCAACATCATCACCATTTTCATGTCCATCGAGCTGATGCTGAACGCGGTGAACCTGGCGTTTGTGGCCTTCAGCCAGGCCATGCACAAGCTGGACGGACAGGTTTTTGTTTTGTTCGTGATTGTGGTGGCGGCCGCGGAAGCCGCGGTGGGACTGGCAATTATTATTCTAACCGCGCGGAACCGGCAGTCGTTAAACGTTGAGCGCGTGGACCTCCTGAAACTATAAATGCCGATACTCGAACATCTGTGGATCATTCCACTGTTGCCACTGCTGGGCGCAACAGTGAATGGGCTGTTGGGCAAGGGCTGGCCGAACAAAATTGTAAATGTGGTGGCCGTTGGCGCGACCGGATTGTCGTTTTTGGCGGCGCTGGAGGCGGTGCGCGAATTTTTGCGGCTGGCGCCGGAGCAGATTCCCTGGGTGCAACAATATTTTACTTGGATCGCGGCGGGAGAATTCCGCGCGGGCTTCGATTTGCAGGTGGATCAGCTCACCGTGGTGATGCTGCTGGTGGTTACCGGCGTGGGCTGGCTGATTCATATCTATTCCACGGGCTACATGGCGCATGAGGGCGGGTATTACCGGTTTTTTTCCTACCTGAATTTATTCATGTTTTTCATGCTGATTCTGGTGCTGGCCGCGAATTACGTTTTGTTGTTTGTGGGCTGGGAAGGCGTGGGGCTGGCCAGCTACTTGTTGATTGGATTTTATTTCCTGAGGAAGTCGGCGGCCGACGCGGGGAAAAAAGCGTTCATCGTAAATCGCATCGGCGATTTCGGCTTCATGCTGGGGATGTTCCTGTTGTTCCGCACGTTTGGAACGCTGGATTTCGTCTCACTATTTTCGAAGGCGACACCGTTGCCTCCGGACGCCATGGGGCACCTGGGCACTTTGACGGTGGCTTGCCTGCTGCTGTTCATGGGCGCGGCGGGAAAGTCGGCGCAGATACCTTTATATGTGTGGCTGCCGGACGCGATGGAAGGACCGACTCCGGTCAGCGCGCTGATCCACGCGGCCACGATGGTGACGGCGGGCGTGTACGTGGTGGCGCGGTCGCACGTACTGTTCACGCACGCACCTACGGCGATGCTGGTGGTAGCCATCGTGGGCTGCGCGACGGCTCTCTTTGCTGCGACGATTGGCCTGGTGCAGACGGACATCAAGAAAGTTTTGGCTTATTCGACGGTGAGCCAACTGGGTTACATGTTCCTGGCGTGCGGCGTGGGCGCGTTTTCCGCAGGAATTTTTCACCTGATGACGCACGCGTTTTTTAAGGCGCTACTGTTTCTGGCGGCCGGCAGCGTGATCCATGCGATGGGCGGCGAACAGGACATGCTGCGCATGGGCGGACTGAGCAAGAAAATCAAGTGGACGTATGTGACGATGCTGACGGGCACGCTGGCGATTGCTGGAATTCCGCCGCTGGCGGGATTTTTCAGCAAGGATTCGATTTTGCTGAACGCCTACCAGAGCGAGAATGGCGGGCCGAACGCCGGGCACATTCTTTATGCGGCGGGATTGTTCACTGCGCTGCTGACTTCTTTTTACATGTTCCGCCTGATCTTCCTGACATTTTTTGGCCAGCAGCAATACGACGAACACCACGTGCATGTGCATGAATCGCCAAAGAGCATGCTGGCGCCGCTCGCGATTTTGGCGCTGCTTTCGATTGTGGGCGGATGGCTGGCGGCGCCGGCGTTCTGGGGCAAGCCGGATTATTTCGCGAAATTCCTGGAGCCGGTTTTTGCGGCGCCCGGCGCCGGCGAAGCAGGAACCGCGGAAGCAGTGGCGCACGCGCTTGAGACTCCCCTGGCAATTGTGGCGGTGATTACGGCTCTTGTCGGCTTGTTGGCCGCGTGGTGGCTGTACTTAAAGCAGCCAAGCAAGCCGGACGCGCTGGCAAAATCGTTTGGCGGAGCGTATCGCACGCTGCTGCATAAATACTACGTGGATGAACTGTATGCCGCGGTGGTGGTGCGGCCGCTGCTATGGGTCTCGACAGACATTTTGTGGAAGACCGTGGATGTTTCGGTCATCGACGGCGCGGTAAATGGAATCGCCGAAGGCACAACGGTGATTGGCGACGGTACCCGCCGCACGCAATCTGGCAACACCCGCAGTTACGCGGTATGGGTAGTCGTCGGCGCGATTGTGATTGTGGCGGTGATTTTCTGGCCGCATGTGCGCCCGGTGCTGGGAGTGGCGCGCTGACATGAGCTCACTCTTCCAAGGCGGACACCTGCTGACGATTCTGATCTTCTTTCCTGCCGTGGGTGCGCTGGCGTTGATGCTGTTGCGCGGCGACGACCATATTTTCATCCGGCGCATTGCGCTGATTGTGTCGGTGGCGGAATTTTTGTTTTCGCTGCTGTTGCTGCGCGGCATTCCGCTGAGCCTGGGCAGTTACCGCCTGGAAGAAAACGCGCAGTGGATTACCACTCCGCCGATTCATTATCACCTGGGCGTGGACGGCATCAGCCTGTTCCTGGTGATACTGACGACGTTCCTCACGCCGATTTCAGTGCTGGCATCGTGGAGCAGCATCGGGCACCGCGTAAAAGAATTTTTTGTGATGCTGCTGATGCTGGAAGTTGGAGTTGTGGGCGTTTTTCTTTCGCTGGATTTGTTTTTGTTCTTTCTTTTCTGGGAAGTGATGCTGATTCCCATGGCGATGTTGATCGGCATCTGGGGACATGACCGGCGAATTTATGCCGCGGTGAAGTTCGTGCTGTACACCATGGCCGGATCGATTCTGATGCTGGTGGGAATTATCTGGCTGTACAACGCGACGGGTACATTCGATCTGCCGACGATCCAGCAAATGATTCAGACGGGCACGCTGGTGCTGGAACCGCGCGCGGAAATGCTGCTGTTCCTGGCATTTTTCGTAGCTTTCGCGGTGAAGGTGCCGCTGTTTCCGCTGCACACCTGGCTGCCGGACGCGCACGTGGAGGCTCCCACGGCGGGCTCGGTGATGCTGGCGGGCGTGCTGCTGAAGATGGGGACGTACGGCATGATGCGCTTTTGCCTGCCGCTGTTTCCGGAGGCGGCCCACCGCGCGGCTCCCTGGGTGGCGGCGTTGGCGATTATCGGAATTATCTATGGCGCGCTGGTGGCGCTGGTGCAGCCCAACCTGAAAAAGTTGGTGGCGTACTCTTCCGTGAGCCACTTGGGTTTTGTGGTACTGGGAATTTTTGCATTCCGAAATATCTCCATGCAGGGTGCGGTTTACCAGATGCTGGCGCACGGAATCTCCACCGGCGCGCTGTTTTTGCTGGTGGGCATGCTATACGACCGGCGGCACACGTTTGAGATCAGCGAGTATGGCGGGCTGGCCACTCCCATGCCGAAGCTGGCGGCGTTTTTCTTGTTTGCGGCGCTGTCTTCGCTGGGGCTGCCGATGCTGAACGGATTCGTGGGCGAGTATTTAATTTTGCTGGGGACGTACCAATCGCACTGGCAATGGGCTTCGTGGGCGGCGCTAGGCGTGATTTTGTCGGCGTGTTATCTGCTGTGGTCTTATCAGCGGGTGTTTTTCGGCGACGCGACGCGAGAGAAGAACAAGACTTTGCCGGATGCGTCGGGACGAGAGAAATTTATTCTGGTGACCATGTCACTGGTGATGCTGTGGATGGGCATCGGCTCGACTTATTTTACGCGCCGGACGGCGGCAGCTTCACAAACGGTGATTGATCAAGTGGAACCGCAGCGGCCTTACGAGGCTACGGCACCGTCCAAGGTGGCTCCGACAGGCGTAGTTGCTGGCGGGATGAATGCCTTGCGCGACGCGAAACAAAATTCGGCAGCAGAGAGCGCCAACCGCTAATGTTCCCACGCACTGACGATGTTTTGCGGGTGCTGCCAGAACTAATCTGGTGCAGCTTTGGCATGTTCGCGATGCTGCTGCAGCCGTTCATCCGCAACCGCCATTTTTTTACGGCGCTGGCGCTGGTGGGAGCGATCGGCGGAACGGGAGCGGCGTTTGTGGCCGGCGCGACGCCCGGCGCGGGATTTTACGGACTGATCCAGTCGGATGTGTTCAGTTTCTTTTTCCGGTTACTGGTGGGACTGGTGGCGGTCTTGGTTATCATGGCTTCGGATTCCTACCTGGACCGCGAGAATCTGCCGCACGCGGAATTCTTCGCCTTGGTGTTGTTCGCAACAGCGGGGATGGGAGTGCTCTCTTCCGCGCGGGAACTCTTGACGGCATTTATCGGGCTGGAGATGAGTTCAATCTCTAGTTACATCCTGGCGGGCTTCCGGCGGGATTCGATGAAGTCGAGTGAAGCTTCCCTGAAATATTTCCTGCTGGGATCATTTGCTACGGGATTTTTTCTATACGGAATCGCGCTCGTGTATGGAGCGACAGGCACGACGAATCTTAGTCGCATGGATGACGTCGATCCGGGCAGCAACCTGCTCAAGCTGGGCTTGTCGCTGATTCTGATCGGGATTGGCTTCAAGGTGGCGGCGGCTCCATTTCAGATCTGGACGCCGGATGTGTATGAGGGCGCGCCAACTCCTGTGACCGCGCTGTTTTCCGCCGGGCCGAAGGCGGCGGCGTTCGCGCTGTTGCTGCGGATTTTTGCCAGCGTGCCGGCGGCTACGCATTTCTGGTTCTGGGCGTTCTGGGTGCTGGCGATCTTGACGATGTTTGCGGGCAACCTCGGTGCGCTGCTGCAGACGAACGTAAAGCGGCTGCTGGCGTACAGCTCCATCGCGCACGCGGGATACATTCTGGTAGCGTTCGCGGCGGTCACGTTCATGTCGAACGATTTGAACGGTGGGGCGACACCGGCTTATGCGGCGGTGCTGTTTTATTTGTTGAGCTACGCGCTGGTAAAAATTGGGGCCTTCACCATCGTTTCGGAAATTGGCGGAGCGGGCGAGAAGAACCTCTCCCTGAATGATTACGCAGGACTGGCGCAGCGGCAGCCTTTCGCGGCCGCCACGTTGAGTTTGTTCCTGTTGTCGCTGCTGGGATTGCCGGTTACCGCAGGATTTTTTGGAAAATTCTATATCTTCAAGGCGGCGGTGAATTCGCATTTGATGTGGCTGGCGGTAATGATGGCCATCAATAGCATCATCGGCGCTTATTATTATCTACGGCTGATCGTGGTCATGTACATGAAGGAAGGCAGCGCGGAGGCCATGGCGGCTCCGGTGGTGCGCTTCCCTGTGGCGGTGAACCTGGTGCTGGCGATTACGGCGATTGGCACGGTGTACTTTGGACTTTTCCCCAACCAGGTTTTGAATTTTATTCTCCAGCCGAATTTGATCGCGCGTTAGTTCGCGCTTCTAGACGTCTCCCAATTCAGTAGCCATCCTGAACAAAGAAAGTCGAAAGCGCCAATCGGGAGATTGGCGTTCCCAGGGGTACCTCGCTACATGTCGGTTTGCTGTCAGTTGACCAACTTCCCCACGTGTAAAACCGACACCTGGGGCACCCCACACCAAAAAGCATCGCACCCTTCAAAAGTGAAGGGTGCGGCGTTAACGCGTAATTGCGATTGCGGAAGGACCGACGGATATGTCGGCTTAAGGCTTACTTCACTTTGGCGAGTTGAGAGCGGACGGCTACCCACTTGCCGTCGCGCTTGACGAAGACGTCGGTCCAGACATATTTGCCGCTGGTGTCTTTGCCGTCGCCCATGCTCTTTTCGGTGTCGCTGCCCTGGACCACGGCGGTGTTGCCCAGCACCTTTACGTCCATGGCTCCGAACTCGAAGGATTCGAGTTTGGACTTGCCGGACTTGTAACTTTCGAGATAGGACTGCTTGGTCATCTTGGCTCCGTCGGGTCCAACTGCCGCCCAATCATCGGCGATGATCTGACCAAGTTTGTCGGTATCACCGGCTTTTGTTGCATCGGTCCAGTCGTGTTCGAGTTGCTTGATGGCGGCCGAGACGCTGGGGGCTTTGGCGGCTGGAGCGGGCTTTTCCTGAGCGACCGAGACGCCGGCAAAAGCAGAGATCAATGACGCTGCGAGTGCGAGTTTCCTCATGTAAATGTCTCTCCTCTTTTGGTCAATTGGGTGCGGCTGGGCCGGGAATCTGTCCGGGAGTGTATACGGCGTTAGCGGATTATCCAAGTGAATTTCAGTTGAATTTTTTCATCAAAGAACTGACAGGGCTTGCGCGACGCATCGAAGAGAGATTCCTACGCTGCGCGGCGCGACTCCTTCGCAGGAGCGAAGGAGGAGGGAAATGCCTCGCCCCGCTTCGGTCGGAATGACCTATTTGGGCGCGCTGGCGTTGGAGATTAATTAAATTAGCAGCTAGTCGTTGAAAAAATCTCCATGTGTAAAACCGACACATGGGGCGCCCGACACCCGGAAAGACTGAAAACAGCGCGTTGCCAACATGACGTGAAAAAGGCCCGGACTTCTCCGGGCCTTTTTCATGGCTAAAACTTTTTTCGGAACTATGAAATTTAGAGCAGGCGGTAAAGCAGGAAGCCTAGCGCGAAGGTGAAGAGAGTGAGAGTCTCGACGAAGACGAGACCGAGGATCATGGCGCCGCGGACTCCGTCGGTGGCGCCGGGATTGCGCGCGATACCTTCGCAAGCGGCGGCGGCGATGC
>JALYLI010000078.1 GCA_030774335.1 Acidobacteriota bacterium
CCTGGCCCGAACGCCTCTACGTAATTGATGAAAGCGGCCACATCGCGTACCGCGGCGGAATGGGTCCATTTCATTACGATCCGAAAGAAGTGCGCGGCTGGCTGGCGGCCCGCTACGGCGAAGTAAAGCCTGCAAACCTAAAACCCGCGCCCACTCCGTAATTCAACTCCCAAACCATTGCTACGCGGACGGCCGTAACATAGCTAGAAAGCCATGGTTAGGCGGAGGGTGCCCCACCCTCGGAATTTTGGAGGGTGGGTCTTGTAACGTGGGAACATCGATAAATTGTCCGCGAAGCTCCTAAGCCAGGGCTTCTCTGAGCGCCAACCAGAACCCACCTAGGAGATCTTAATTATTCCCCTTATTAACGTCCGCGAATAAGCGCACCCTCCGGGATTTGCCGCATTTATTCCTTCGCCATGGCAGGGAAGACCATCTCGTGGAAAATCGCTGGCCTTGCCTACCCAGCCGTAACGCTTCTCGGCATCCTCGCCGGCCTCGCCACCTGGTCCATCTGGCCGAAATTTGTCGCCGCTCACAGAAATGTGCGAAAATACCCGGCAGAGGCACCATGAGCGTATCTCTTGGTCAAGGCGTAATACTCACCAGGCCCGATGACTTCGGCAAGCTGCTCGAAGATGAAGGTGTAATCTTCGCGCAACTCGACAAGGCCGTGAACTGGGCGCGTCGCAGCTCCATCTGGCCGCTGGGTTTTGGCTTGGCGTGCTGCGCGATTGAGATGATGTCCATGGCGGCCGCGCGTTTCGATGTGGCTCGCTTCGGCGCCGAAGTTTTTCGTCCTTCACCGCGTCAGGCCGACCTCATGATCGTCGCCGGCCGCTTGTCCCAGAAAATGGCGCCGGTGATTCGCCGCCTTTACGATCAGATGCCTGAGCCCAAGTGGGTAATTTCCATGGGCGCGTGCGCCACGTCCGGCGGCGTATTCAACAACTACGCTATCGTGCAAGGCTGTAATCAAGTCATACCCGTGGATGTCTATGTGCCAGGTTGCCCTCCCCGCCCGGAGGCGCTGCTGTACTCGATCCTGCAACTGCAAAAGAAAATTGATGCGGAAACAGGATCGTTCAAGCGCGCCATAAATCTGGATTGAGAACCCGCTTGCCGCGTCGTCTATAGCTCGAGCGGCAGCACACCAAAAAAAGCCCGCCAGCGTTAACCTGGCAATGCGCTCTTGAATTCGACAACAGTGGCCGTCCCGCCGTCCCACTCCAACGTTGTTCCCAGCGCGCGGTTCTCTTTACCGATGTAGCCCATGCCCAAAACCGCGGGTGGAAACCACGATTGTGCCGCACGCGTGACGAATCCAGCAGGCTTGCCATCGATGGTAAGCTCCGTGCCGGAATCGGGAACGCTCTCACCAGAAAATAATAATTCCACGCGTCGCCGGTTCACTTGCCCGCGCGAGCGCACGCGTTCCACAATTTCCTGTCCCGTGTAGCATCCCTTCGTATAGCTGATGTGGCTCAGTTCCAGCGCAGCTTCATGCGGAATTTGCTTTTCGCCGAAGTCGTAGCCAAACCACGGCGTCCCCTGCACCAGTCGCTGCGCACTTAGCGCCCGGTATCCCATCGGCCCGCCGCCATGTTGCCGCACCGCTCCCAAAAGAATATTCCACAGCGATTCCATCTCTCCGCGAGCAGCCACAAACTCAGCGCCAGCTATCCCGGCGGGAGAGCGTTTCACCAGCCGGCAGGGAATTGCCTCCACTCGAATTCCTCTCCACCCCAACTCTGGCAATTCGTCCAATGCCATTCCCGTAAGCTCGCGCACTACCTCCGCTGCCGCCGGTCCTTCTATCGCCAGCGTCCCAAATTTTTCACTCTCGTCCGTCAGCGTGACATCATCCATGATGATGTATTTGTCGATTACTTCAGCCAGCCGCCCCCGGATCATCCGGTGCGAAACGCAAAAAAGTTCGTCAGCTCCGGCGAACACTCCCGCAAATGTTTCGATTTCCGCCAGGATGCGCCCTTGCGCGTTCAGCAAAAGCGAAATCGTCCCCTCTCCGCCCGCTAATTCCTTAATGTTGTTGGTCAGAATCGCATTCAGATAACGCACCCGGTCGGGGCCGGCTAACCCGAAATACCACCGATAATTTTTGTCAATCAGCGCGACGCTTTCGTTCGCAAAACGCTGTTCCTCGCGCGCATCGCCCCAGCGATCAGGCAAGTCGCAGCTGAACCAGGTCCCCATCAACGCGCCCGCCGTGCGATGCAGCACAGCCAGCGGTGTTTCGATAATCGTTTCGGTGCTCGCCATCGTCCGCTACCAGTCTAGCAAAACTGCTTCCGGCATCAGCGATCACGTTTGCAGCCAAAACAATTGTCATTCCGACCGAAGCAGGGCGGCCTTTTCTCGTCCTTCGCTCCTGTTTGCCCTGAACTGGGCCGAAGGGCGAAGGAGCCGCCCTGCGACGTGGAGAAATCTCTCTTAATCCTTCTTTTTGTTTTCGGCGCTCGACCTTTGTCTGCGCGTTTTTCGGCACGCGTTTCCCGAATGATATACTTCCTCCGATGAGCGAACCGCCACCCGCTAAAGACGCCGCCACGCACGAGCTGATTCACATCGTCATTCCCGTGGGCCTCTTGCAATGCAATTGCACCATCGTTGGCGATCCCGTCACGCGCGAAGCCCTGGTCATCGATCCCGGCGACGAAGTAAATCGCATCCTCGACTTGATCGGCCGCCACAAACTAAAAGTGCAGGCCATTGTCAGCACCCACGCGCATATCGATCACGTTGGCGGACTCAGCAAACTGCATCGCTACACCGGAGCGCCGGTGCTGATGCATCGCGATGATTTGCCGCTCTACCAGGCCATGGATGTGCAAGCAGCTTTCCTGGGCGTACCGGCTCCGGAACTCACTGACATCGATCACCTGCTCAAAGAGGGCGACACGCTGCACTGGGGCGATTGCGAAGCGCGCGTGATGCACACGCCGGGACACACGCCGGGAAGTGTTTGCCTCTATGTGCCCAAGGAAGCCGGCGCCGTCACGCTTGCCGCTCCGCAACTTTTTGCCGGCGACACCCTCTTCGCGGGCAGCATCGGCCGCACCGATCTGTGGGGCGGCTCGATGGACCAGATCATGGATTCACTGCGCGGCAAACTTTTGCAATTGCCAGACAGCACCGTCGTCTATCCGGGCCACGGCCCCGTTACCACTATCGGTCAGGAGCGTTACTCCAATCCCTTTCTCAGCACTTAACGTCGCACTGACGCCGTAGTGGGTCGATTTGCAAACTGACCCACTACCCAAAAGCTTCCTTCATCATTTACATCACGCGATTCCCTCACGCGGCTCCGCCTTGCGATTTCACCCCGTCTTACCAGCGCAAACGTGTCATTCCGAACCCGCCGCCTTTCCCGCGGGTGAGGAATCGGCTGTTGATTGCTCTGACTTGTGCCCCACGTCGAACTTACGTGTAGGAATTTTGATGATGGACCAGGAAAACTTTCAACTTAAGCGCCCTCTTTCTTCTTTCGTAATTCCTCCATCACCGACTGCAGCAACTCCTTCGCGTGCGTCAACTCCAGCAATATAATTCTCAAGTCCATCGCCGGCACCACGGGATTCCGCGAACTCGTGCAATAAACTCCGTGCTGCCCAACCAGCACCAGCGCATTCGTCAAGCGATCCAGCGACACCGCCAGCCGCCCTCTTTCCAAGCCAAACATCTGTTCGTAACGTTCCAATTCTTCCTGGTGTTCAGAAAACGCGCTCATCATCCCTCTTCGGTTTTTACCAACCTTTATCGTCACTTCGCGCCGTAGCAAGTCGGGCACACCCTGTCTGCTCCAAACTTTACCCTACGTCCTCCCCATACCATAATTCGCTCAGCCTGGCCGTGCATTCTCTGCGCGCGCCTGTCTTCGCCGTTCCTGTTCCACGGTTCGCCGATTCCTTGGGATTCTAGAAAATCGGTTGGAGCGCATGACCATGCGACGTTCGGATCTCGTGCAGCACAAAGAGAGAGAGAGAGGTGCGATTACACGCACTTCTCAAATCGTGTTTGGAGAACGACAGCATCTCTTACGCGTGCTGGATTCCCTTGAAGGCACGTCGCTGCAAATCGCCCGCATGCAGCAGGAGCGGCGCATTCTTGAAGAATTAATTCACGCCCGCACTCGCGAGCTGAACCAGATCAACACCGCCTGGGACGAAAAAATCGGCCTGGTGCTCAGCGCCGACGCCAAACCCGACATGCTCGAAAAACTCGTCAAGCAGGCCCCCGAAGAAGATTTTTACCTTCTTCGCCTGATCAGCGAGCATCCCCGCGCTAATTCCAAAACATTAAATAAGCTGGCCAAGCATCCCTACGCAGCTATCCGTGAAAATGTCGCACGCCACCCCAACGCGGATGCCCCTACTTTGACCTGGCTCAGCAAAGACCGCAGCCAGCCGCTGTGGTACCTCGTCGCTTTCAATCCGAACACCCCTTCGCCATTGCAACGCCGCCTCCGCGATCGCCTCAAACGCCTGGGCGAGAGTCAAGCTTCCCGGTAACTTTGCAACCCCGCCAATCTCTTTCCACGTCGCTTTCCCGTTCATTCGACGATAGTCTTCTGTCACATTTCACCCATAATTGATCTGTGCACTTGGTTGACGGAAATTTGATCCCACAGCCCATCGCGGTTGCGCGCAGCGCATTTCTTCGCGGCCTGCGATTTATTCGCGCGCACCTCGAGGCCGCGGCTGCATGGTGCGCGCTGCTCATCGTTCCTTGCTTCTGGCATCGCCGCATTGAAGCCGGCGACCTGCCCAGCCACATCTACAACGCCTGGCTCGCGCAATTGATCGAGCAGGGGGGAGCGCCTGGCCTATACACCGCGCATCAGTGGACCAACATCCTGTTCGATTTTCTTCTTCTGTATTCCGCGAAACTTTTCGGATTCACACTTGGATCCAAAATCGCCGTCGCCATTTGCGTCCTGTTATTTTTCTGGGGAGTTTTTTGCTTCTTGACGGCCGCCGGCGGACGTGCTCCGTGGTTACTCGCCCCCGTTATCGCCATGCTGGCATACGGCTACACCTTCAACATGGGTTTCTTCAATTACTACCTCTCCGTCGGTTTGGCCTGTTTCGCCCTCGCGATTTTTTGGCCGCCTCGAAAAAGTACTCGTAAACAGGACTGCATCGTTGGAGCTCTGCTCCTTGGCCTTGGAGTCCTGGCACACCCGATTGGACCGCTGTGGTGTTTGGTAACTTTGGCTTATCTGTCGGTCAGAGGGATTTTTCCCGGTTTTTGGCGCTTCAGCGCTCCCGCGGCGGCTGTTGGGATTGCCGTTGCGGCCCACTGGTGCATGGCGCGGCTCACGGCGCTCGAAGTCAGTTGGCCCGACAAGCCTTTCTATTTTTTCAACGGTGCCGACCAACTGCACGTCTACACGCCCCTGTATCGTTTGGTCGCCGCTGCACAGGTCGTAATTTTTGTTGCGTGGATCGCTTGGAGTGTTTATCAGCGACGGGACCGTGCGTCATTCCTGAAAACCTTCCTTCTTTTGTCGGAACTGTATCTGGTTTCTGTGTGTGTTATCGCGATGCTGCCGCAGGATATTCGCATGGGTTTATATTCTGCGTGGATTGGCCTGCTGGTCTCCCGGTTAACGCTCGTCTCCGCGATTTTTGCCCTGGGCGCCCTCAATTGTCTGAAACCTGGCAAATGGGTGCTCATTTCCGGGGCAGCCTGCGCTGCAATTTTCTTCACGCTGCTTTACCGCGACACGCTGCTCATCAACCGGCTTGAATTGCGTGCCGAAGAAATCACCAGGACCCTGCCTTTCGGCACCCGCGTGATTCCTACTCTCGAGCCTCGTCCAGACTCGCGCATTTCTTTTGTTGGCCATGTCATCGATCGCGCCTGCATTGCCCGCTGCTTTACATACTCCAACTACGAACCTTCTTCACTCCAGTTTCGCGTGCGGGTCGCGCCCGGAAGCCCCATCGCTACCGCGTCGGCTGGCGACTCGCAGGAAATGGAAGCAGGGAACTACGTGGTGCAGCCCGCCGACCCCTCGCTCTTGGATATTTACCAGTGCAGCCCGGCCGATTTCACCATCGTATGCGCCCGCCAGCTCGCTGTCGGAGAAAAGACCGGCCAGGCTGGCGACTCCGAGTAATATCCGCCTTGGATGGCCTCGTTAAGCGGAGACAAATTGGCTCTTGTAGCCGTCCAATTCCTGTTACAATTGGCTCAGGGTGAGAGACAATGCTTCCTCTTCATCTCCAATCCGAAAGTCACGTCCCGCTCTACATTCAACTTCGCGACCAGTTGCGCGCCCTCGTGCACGCTGGCGACTTACGCCACGGTGACCGCATCCCCGCCAGCCGCGAGCTTGCCAACATGCTGGGCGTGCATCGCACCACTGTTGCGAATGCCTACGCCGAACTCGAATCCGAAGGCCTGATTCAGGGCCACGTCGGACGCGGCACATTCATCAAAGGCAACGGTAACGGTCTGAAAATTACCCCTCCCGCTCCTCCGGTGCTTAACGGCAGCCACGGCATTCGCTGGGAGTTACTGTTCGCCGACGAACGCGGAGAAGAAGCGCTCAGCCGCCTGACGGCCGCCGCGCCGGAAGATGCCTTGTCTTTCGTGATGGCCCGCCCAGCGCAGAAATTTTTCCCTATCGAGGAATTGCAAACCTGCGTCAACGCCGTGCTGCGGCGCGAAGCCGTCGACGTTCTGAATCTCGGCCCTTCGGACGGTTACGCTCCCCTGAAAGAAGCCTTGCTCGACATGCTGCGCCGCGAAGGCCTCGCCGCCAAAGATGACAACCTGCTCATCACCGACGGCTGCCAGCAATCGCTTGACTTGATCAGCAAAGCATTTGTGCGCCCCGGCGACTGCGTCATTCTGGAAAATCCTACGTACCCCGGCGCGGTAGCAATTTTTAATGGCGCGCGCGCGCGTTGCCTGGCCGTCCCGGTAAAAACTCACGCTGAGCCCAACAGCGAATTGGGTGTGGACGTGGAAGCCCTCGAAGCCACGCTGGCCGCCAATCGCGTGAAGTTGATTGTTCTCACTCCCGATTTTCACAATCCGACCGGTACCTCGATGTCCCTTGCGTCCCGCCGAAAAGTTCTGGAGCTGGCCACGCGCCACCAGGTTCCCATCGTGGAAGATCACATCTACGCTCGACTGCACCTGCGCGCAGATCGCGTGCCCTCGCTCAAACAACTCGACCGCGCGAATCTGGTCATTCATATAGACAGTTTTGCCAAGGTCGCCTTTCCCGGGCTGCGCGTCGGATGGATCGTCGCTCCCACCACAGCCATCGAACGCCTGCGCCTGGTGAAGCAAACCACCGATCTGCACACCGACCAATTGGCGCAAGCCACGCTCGCCGAATTTCTCCGACGCGGCCTCTTCAACAAGCATCTGGCAAAAATGAGAAAAGTTTATTCATCGCGCCTGGACGCTTTGGACCAGGCCTTGCGAAATCACATGCCCGACGAGACCCGTTGGACCCGCCCGGAAGGCGGCATGTGTCTATGGCTGGAGCTTCCGCTTGGTTTCGACGCCAGCGAGTTGCTCATTCACGTGAAAGAGCGCGGCGTGCTCTTCGCTCCCGGCCGCTATTTTTACGTGCAGAATCCCTTGCCCAACACTTTGCGTCTGGCGTTTGCCAGCCTGGACGAAAAGCAAATTACTCGCGGTGTCATCACGCTGGCAGATATGTTGCGTATCGAAATGCGCAAGCGTCAGCGCGGCGTACGGCGCGCTGAGCGTAGCCGCGTGGCCTTGGTCTGATTTTGACTTTTGGTGTCCCGATGAAAGGCTTGAACTGATTTGACCGACACAATCACTCTGGCGCCCAATCCCGGAAACAAGTGTTTCGGGTGCGGCGGCGCGAACGACGGCGGAATGAAGCTGACCTTTACGCAGGACAACGCCAACAGGCGTATCGTCGGAAAATTTATTCTGGGTCCGCGCTACCAGGGCGGAGGCGGCATGGGCCATGGCGGAATTATTGCCGTACTTCTCGACGAAGCCATGGGAAAAGTTTGCAGATTTCGCGATGCTCGCGCGGTAACGGCAGAACTCGACATCAAATATTTGAAGCCGGTGCGCGTGGATGAAGAAATTACTGTCGAAGCTTTTGAAACGGACTTCAAAGGACGAAATATTTTTCAGACCGGCGAGATTCGCAACACCGCAGGGGAAGTCTTGGCGCGCGGCACCGCGCGGTTTGTCATTGTCGGGCGGAAATCGGAAGCGGCGCCCGCTGCGGACGCTGGCAGTACGGCATAGGAATTGGGAATTTGACGGCTGGTCCGCAATAGAGCGGATCGCCGCACAACGCAGCGCAATCGAGAGGAGATGATTTATGGACTCGAAAAAAGTGAATGGCAGCGCGAACGGAAACGCCGGCCCTAAGGAATGGCGCGTAAAAGTCGGCCTCGCGGAGATGTTGAAAGGCGGCGTCATCATGGACGTCACTAATGCCGAGCAAGCCAGGATTGCGGAAAACGCCGGCGCCTGCGCGGTGATGGCGCTCGAGCGTGTGCCCTCCGACATCCGCAAGGAGGGCGGCGTTGCGCGCATGGCCTCCATCAAAGTGATTCGCGAAATTATGGCCACCGTTACCATTCCGGTGATGGCCAAAGTGCGCATCGGACATTTCGCGGAAGCGGACGTCCTGCAGGCGCTGGAAGTGGATTTCATCGACGAGAGCGAAGTGCTCACGCCTGCCGACGAAGAGAATCACATCTGGAAACACGATTACCGCGTGCCCTTTGTTTGCGGCGCGCGAAATCTCGGGGAAGCGCTGCGTCGCATCGCCGAAGGCGCGGCCATGATTCGCACCAAGGGTGAAGCCGGCTCCGGCAACGTCGTCGAAGCCGTTCGCCACATGCGCACCATCGTTTCGCAAATGAAAAAACTCACCACCCTGCGTGACGACGAATTGATGCATGAAGCCAAAGACTTGGGTGCTCCGCTCGAGTTGATTCGCCAGATTGCCAAGACCGGAAAGTTGCCGGTTCCGAATTTTTCCGCTGGCGGCATTGCCACTCCAGCGGACGCCGCTCTCGTTCGCCGCTTGGGCGCCGAAGCCGTTTTCGTTGGCTCAGGAATTTTCAAGTCCAGCGATCCCGAAGCGCGCGCCAAAGCCGTCGTCAAAGCCACCACGCACTTCGAAGATGCCAAAGCCGTACTCGAGGCTCACGAAGAACTGGGCGAGGCCATGCCGGGCCTGGACATTCGCCAGATGGACCAGAAGGACATGATGTCCACGCGCGGCTGGTAACGCTTCGCGCGGAAATTAATCCAAGAATCAGAGGAACGAGGACAAGCAGTGAAGATCGGCATCCTGGCGGTTCAAGGCGATTTCGCAGCTCACGCGGCCATGCTCGCTGGCATGGGCGTTGACACAGCGGAAGTGCGCACGCCCGCTGACCTGCACGGCTGCGACGGCTTGATTCTTCCCGGTGGCGAAAGCACCACGCAGCTCCAGTTTTTGCTGGAAGAAGGCTTATACGAAACCATCAAGCGCTTTGCCGCCGATGGCCACGCCGTCTTCGGCACCTGCGCCGGCGCAATCCTCCTCGCCACCGACGTGGAAAATCCCAAGCAAGAGTCTCTCGGCTTGCTCGATATGACCGTTCTACGCAATGGCTACGGCCGACAGCTCGCCAGCGATGTCTTCATCAACAAATCCGCGTTGAAAGATGACCCGCTCGAAATGGTTTTCATACGCGGCCCGATCATTGACCGCACCGGACCTGGTGTTGAGGTTCTCGCCAAGCACGCAGGCAAACCCGCCATCGTCCAAAAGGGGCGCATCCTCGCCACTACCTTTCACCCGGAGCTTACCTCCGACACCACCGTCCACGAATATTTTGTAAAACTCGCTGCGGAAGCAAACGATTCGGACCCGTCACACCCACTCCCGAAACCACATTCTTCTGCCTGTGCTTGATGATTTATCGCCTGCATTATAATTGGATAGAGAACAGGAGATCCTCGCTGCGCTTCCGGATGACAATTGGAAACAGTTAGCGCAAAATCCCCCTCGTGAAAAAATCTGACATCGAAACTGGTCAACATCCCGCGCGACAAAAAATTCTATTCGTTTGCATGGGCAACGCCTGCCGCAGCCCCATAGCGGAATCCATCGCCATCCGAGACGCCGCCGACGTGATCGACGCCTGCAGCGCCGGCCTTTCTCCACTGGGATTCGTCCCCGACCTCACTAAACAAACCTTGGCCGCTAACGGTTGTAAAACAGAAAACCTCTGTTCCACGCCCATGACTCAGGAAGTCTGGGATGCCTGCGACATCGTCATCAACATGAGCGGTGTGCCTCGAGCCCGCGCCTTCACCAACCCGCAAAAAGTGGAAGATTGGGAAGTGCAGGATCCTTATGGCGCTGATCCCGCTCTTTATCAGACAATTTACGAAGACATCGAAAAGCGCGTCGAATCACTGGCAACGCGCCTGAGAAAAACAGCAGGAAGCAAAGCCAGCAAAGAAGCCAGCAACGCCATGGGAGATCGTCGAAATTAGATGCGGCGGGAAAAAACCAGCGTATCGCAGGAAGACTACCTCAAGTCCATCTGGGAAATGCTTGAGGAGGCGCAGACGCCCATCAGCGCGCGCCTCGCGGAAGAATTAAACGTCACCCCGCCCGCGGTTACTGCTGCGCTGAAACGCATGACGCGCGACGGCCACGTCCGCGTGGAGCGCACCGGCCGCATCGATCTCACCCGCAAAGGCCGCGCCCTCGCCGAGCGCCTCGCCCTGCGCCACCAGCTCGCCGAAATGTTGCTGACCGAAGTGATCGGTCTCTCCTGGGCCAAGGCTCACGATGAAGCCGAGCGCATGGAGCACACCATCTCTCCGGAAGTAGAAGCGCTGCTGCTCAAGCGCTTCGGCAATAAAAAAAGTTGCCCGCACGGCGTGCCCATGCGCGGCGGAATCGCAAAATTGCGCGAGCGCGGCGCGGTGCTGCTCGCCGAATTGCGCGCCGCGGAATCCGCCGAAATTGTCTGCGTCTACGAAAAAGACCGCCAGTTCCTCGAATTTCTCGAGGGCCTCCATCTGCGCCCGTCCACCAGGATGGAAGTCTTAAAACGCGAGTACGACGAAACCATGACCCTGCGCGCCAACAACAAAAAGATCCATCTCGGCAAGCCCGCCACCACCCGCATCTGGGTCCGCCGCCTCAACTGAGCGAGCAAAGTTTTCGCGGTCTCAACAGCAAGTCCTTGCAAAACGGTCCAAAGCGCAATACCGTAAGCGCAATTCACACCGCTGCTGCGACTCATACCGCGGCAATTCAGGAGAGAATCTCATGCCCACTTTCGACTCAACAAATTTTTCACTTCACCGTTCTAGCCCACGGAATCGCCGGTTATTCTACGCCGCGTTAACACTGACAGTTGCGTTGCTTAGTTTCTCCGGCGCTCGCGCGTTACCCAGTTCCGGTGACGACGCCTCATTCCGCAAATTGATCGATGATTACTGCGCAGCGTGGAGCACCGGCAACACCGACAACGCCGCAAAATACTACGCTAAGGACGACGGCCTGATTTTTTACGACGTTACGCCATTTTCTTATCACGGCTGGAAAGAGTATGTCCCCGGCGTGAAAAAAGCTCTACTGGATAACGCCGCCGAAGCCAAACTCACCGCCGGCAAAGATTTAAAAGTCACGCGCCGCGGCACCGTAGCGTGGACCACCGTGCCGATGCACCTCTACGAAAAAACTAAAGACGGCAAAGTGATCGAGGCGGATCTGCGCTACACCGGCATCTGGGAAAAGCGTGGCTCAAGCTGGCTGTTGGTTCACGAGCATCTCTCTGTTCCGATGGCGGAGTAGAATCTAAAGCCTAAACCAAGCCGTGGCCTCCGCCGTCCGGAAAATTCCGCGACACCCGCGCGCCGCGCGGCTACAATAGCAAGGGATGTTTGAAGCTCTACGCTACTACTGGATCGCCGCACGCGGCTACCGCCTGAACCCGTGGAACAGTCCTTATATAAAGTGGCGCTTTGAAACCTTTCTCGGCCCCGAAGCCGCGCCGCTTGATGCGCGCCAATTCTTTCGCCTCTCGTGGAAATACCGCGCGCAAATGGAAAACTTCATTGCCTGGGTAGGCGAGCGGCGCCGTGCGCAGCGCCAGTAATCTTCCCGGGCTATAATCGAAATAGAAGGGAGGCGGGCATGAAAGAATTGGCCATCCTCCAGGGCAGTGAATCACTTCACGACGCGAGTTGGTGGGAACCGGAATCCAACGGCCGCGTTCACTGTTTCCTGTGTCCGCGTCACTGTCACATTCACTCTGGGCAGGCGGGCTTCTGCTATATTCGCGTAAATCGCGAAGGCAAACTTTACAGTCTCGGCTACGGTTCTCCCGCCGCGCTGCAAATTGATCCCATCGAAAAAAAGCCGCTCAGCCATTTTTTGCCGGGTAGCCGCGTATTCAGCCTCGGCACCGCCGGTTGCAACATGGGCTGTTTTTTCTGCCAGAACTGGGACATTTCCAAATCGCGGCAGGACCAGGTGCGCTCGCAACGCGTCTCGCCGGAAGACGTTCCGCTGCTGGCACTCGAACACGGTTGCGAGTCCATCGCCTTCACTTATAACGAGCCGACTATCTGGGGCGAATATGTCATCGACATTTGCAAAGCCGCAAAAAAGTACGGCCTGAAAACGGTGATGGTTTCCAACGGCTACATCACCCGCGAAGCTTTCCACGACATCTACGATCACGTAGACGCCGCCAACATCGACCTCAAAGCCTTCACCGAAAAGTTCTACGGAAAAATTACCCTCACGCATCTCCAGCCGGTTCTGGACACGCTGAAATGGTTAAAGAACGAAACTTCCGTCTGGTTCGAGCTCACCAATTTACTGATTCCCACGCTGAACGACGGCCCCGAAGAAATCGCTCAACTTTCGCAGTGGGTGCTGCAAAATCTGGGGCCGGACACACCGCTGCACTTCACCGCATTCCATCCCGACTTCAAGCTGCAGGACAAGCCCGCCACTCCTCCCGAAACGCTGCATCGCGCGCGAAAGATCGCCATCGATGCCGGCCTTCACTACGTATACGAAGGAAACATTTTCAGCGATGGCGCGTCCACGCGCTGCCCCGGCTGCGACAAACTTCTGATTCGCCGCTCCTGGCACAACGTGCTCGAAAATAATCTGAAAAACGGCGTCTGCCCGAAATGCGCGCTGGCGATTCCGGGGGTATGGCAGCAGTTCAGCAACGCCCGTTCAAGTTTGTCTCGCGAAGGAAACGTCGGCCAGCGATTCGGCCACATCAATTTGTAATCACCATCTCTCCTGATGCATGAGCCTGTCAGGCTGCACGAGTCGCATCTTCTGCATTTGCTTGCTTTTATACGCTGCGGTAAACTTCGTCGCTCATGTCCGATACATCCTCCATGGCGGGCCGCACCATATCCCACTACAACGTGCTGGAAAAACTTGGCGGTGGTGGCATGGGCGTGGTGTACAAAGCCAAGGACTCGCGGCTTGGCCGCAGTGTTGCGCTGAAATTCCTTCCCGAGGACATCTCCCAGGACCCGCAAGCCATCGAGCGATTCCGCCGCGAGGCTCGCGCCGCCTCGTCGCTCAATCACCCCAACATCTGCACGATTTACGATATCGGCGAATTCGATGGCCGCCCGTTTATTGCCATGGAGTTGCTTGAAGGCCAGACGCTGAAGCATCGCATTTCCGATAAGCCACTCGCGATCATCGAATTACTGGAGATCGGCATCCAGATTACCGATGGCCTCGAAGTCGCGCACGCCAAGGGCATCGTTCATCGCGACATCAAGCCCGCCAATATTTTCCTCGTCAATCGTGGCCAGGCAAAAATTCTTGACTTCGGCTTGGCCAAGCTCACCACTCTTCGCGAGCCCGCCAGGGAATTTGTAAGCCAGGCGCACATGCCGACCCAAACGTTGATGGCGGACGACGCCTTCCTCACCAGCCCGGGCAGCTCCATCGGCACGGTCGTGTATATGTCCCCGGAACAGGCCCGCGGCGCAGACCTCGACGCCCGCTCGGATTTATTTTCTTTGGGCGTGGTGCTATATGAAATGTCCACCGGGATTGTTCCGTTTTCCGGCTCGACCGTGGCCCTGATTTTCGACGGCATTCTGCATTCCGAAGCTAATCCAGCGACGAAAATAAATCCCAAGTTGCCGCCGGCGGTGGAAAATATATTCGCCAAGGCCCTCGAAAAAGATATTGATTTGCGTTATCAGACCGCCGCGGAGCTTCGCGCCGACCTGAAGCGACTGAAACGAGATTTGGATTCGAGTCGCCGCTCGACAGCGGAAAAAACCGAAACGTCGGCAACACAAAAGAGCGCAACCTCGATTGCGCCGCCGAAAAAGTCGGTGGCCGTGCTGTACTTCGAAAATCAAAGTGGCGTCAAGGAAGACGAATATTTGCGCGACGGCATTACGGAAGACGTCATCACCGAACTCTCCAAAATCCGCGGCCTCAACACCTTTTCGCGCCCCACGGTTCTGGCTTTCCGGGACAAACCCGTTACCCCCGCGCAAATTGGCCAGCAACTCGGCGCCGCTTATGTCCTTACTGGCACGGTGCGGCGCGCCGGCGCGCGCCTGCGCATCAGCGCTCAGCTCGTTGACACGCACACCGATTTTCCGCTGTGGTCGGAACGCTTCGACCGCGAGATGAAGGACGTTTTCGAAGTGCAGGACGAGATGGCGCGTAAGATCGCCGAGGCTCTGCGCGTAACCCTTTCTCCTCAGGAACTGGAAGCGCTGGCCGACAAGCCCACGGAAAACCTGCAAGCTTATGACCTGTACCTCCGCGGCAAACGCTACGCGCGCCGTTTAACCCGGCAGGACGTCGAGTTTGCTCTGCAGATGTTCGAAAACGCCGTGACTCTCGATCCCAGCTTCGCCTTGGCCTATGCCGCCTGTGCCAACGTCTGCGCGATGTATTACTCCTTCTTCAGTCGCGATCAAGTCTGGGTGGAACGCGCGCGCGAGGCTTCCGGCAGGGCCGTGGCCCTGCGGTGGGACCTGCCCGAAACACACGTCAGCCAGGCCTGGGTGCTGTACGCCGCTGGTTTGTATGACGAAGCCGTGCGCATGGTGAAAAAGGCCATTGAGCGCAAGCGCGACTGCGACGGTGCCTATTACCTGCTATGCCGCGCGCTCTTTGCCGCGGGGCGCTACCAGGAAGTTGCGGACGTTGCGGAGTCCGCCATCGAGGCCAGCGGCGAGGATTACAACGTTTATGTTCCCATCATCAACAGCTTGGGCGGAATGGCAAAAGAGCAGGCCAAGCGCAAGATGGTCGAGAGAAGGATCACCGCGCTGCAGAACCATTTAAAGCACGTGCCGGAAGACGCTCGGGCACGCATTCTATTGGGTGCGGATTACGCGGAGACCGGCAGGGAAGTAGAAGCCATGACGGAGCTCAAGCTGGCCGTGACTTTGCGGGCCAATGAAGCCTCCATTCTCTACAACGTGGCTTGCGTGTATTGCCTGCTGAAAAAAAAGCCGGAAGCTCTGGACGCCCTGCGCCAGGCCTGGGAAGCGGGCTCCAAGGATGCGGTTTGGGCGCGACGCGACCCGGACCTCACGATGCTCCATGGCGATCCGGAATTTGAGCGCATGTATCCCGAAAAACCCGGCACCTCGCCTATTGTAAGTTAAGCGATTTAATAGCGGCGTGACTGCGCGTCTACCTAATTGCTCAAGCGGAACCACTGGAGCGCCGTTCAATCCCTGATACGAAAATATTGTCTCCAGGCTACTTCTTCGCCGATGAGCGCATCGGCCCACGCGAGGCCCTTCATCAGTTGCAGCAGGTTGGCCCGCAGCAACTCTTCTCCGCCGGCTGAGCCGATTTCGCCGGTTTGGTGGCGCGCACAAAGGCGCTCATGATTTTGCCGTCAACCTCTGGCGCTATCGCGTCAGCAT
>JALYLI010000079.1 GCA_030774335.1 Acidobacteriota bacterium
CCGACATATTCTGCCGGATATCGGCGCGATACCCACGCCGCAAGGCAGTTAACGCCAAATGTTCGACGGGTAACGATAAAACCAAATCACGTCTACCGCACTGGGGCGATTTCAAAACGATCACCGATTTGCGTTCCAGAGCGATAAATGGTGTGCGGCGGCAATTCCAAGACGCTTTCTGCCCTTAAGGATACCTTCGAAATACGGAAAGGCCGGACATGTTCTTCCACGTGCACGACCTCTTTCTCCTTACTCAGAAAAATCAGGTCTATCGGAAACAGCATTCCAATGGTATGTACGCCGCTGGAAGGTATGATCCACAAACCTCGACCGAGTTGTGCCCAACGCTTGGTTTTCCCCAACAATCCGACGAGACGACGAATATAACTATCCGCGACCATCGTTTCGGTGGCCACGAAAGTTTCTCGGGTCTTGTTGTAGACGTACAACGGTCGATGACTTTGTCCATTTCTGGACATGCGTTCCCCTTCCTTCTCCCGCAACGTTGGCTGCGTGCTGATGACCCTTTACTCGATCGTCTTGTTCTTGCGGCGCCAAATAATTATGGCCAACACCACGATTGCCAGTACACCAGCTATAACACGAATAGTTGTTGCATCCATGTTCTTTTATCCTCCGTCTAAATTCGCCTCTCCTGGTTTCCAAAAGAGGCGTTCTGCTCCAACCTACAAGTTCGGCATTAACTGCCTCATGATCGCGATTATGGCTGGACCTAAAATCACGACCATCAATGCCGGAAAAATGAAGAACACAAGAGCGGGCACCATTTTCACGGTTGTCTTCGCGGCCATTTCCTCGGCACGCTGCCGCCGCTTCATGCGCAACTCGTCAGAGTGCACGCGCAGTGATTGCGCCACGCTGGTGCCAAACCGCTCCGTCTGAACCAACATGGCAACCAGGCCTTTGATGTCTTCGAGCCCGGTCCGGCGCGCCAATTCACGCAATGCCTCCAGGCGCGTTTTGCCCACGCGCATCTCCAGATTGACGAGTTGCAGTTCATCGCTTAGCTCTGGATGCGCAACGCTTAATTCTTGAGCCACTCGCAGCAAAGCCTGATCCAGACCCAGCCCGGCTTCGACGCATATCACCAGCAAGTCGAGTCCGTCAGGTAGGGCGCGGCGAAGTAAACGCTGGCGGGCCCGGACGCGCCAGGTCAGCCACATGTCCGGCAAGAGATATCCAGCAACCAACGCCATACCGATCACTAGGAAGGGGTTCCAGAGATAAAACCCTGTAAAAAAAACGAATGCCAACAAAATCACGGGTACAAGAATTTTGAAACCTCTGGCCGCCATCATCGCTTCGGGAGTGCGGTAGCCCGCGCGAATCATTAGCAGTTCGTTCTTCGGTGTTTTTGCCTTAGGCGAACCCGCCAACTTGCCAATGGAAGCCAGCGTGTCGCGCACGCGTTCTTTTTGCTTCTCAGCGAATTTTTCTTGTTTAGGCGGAGGCGCTGCGGTGTTAAATAACCGCGAAAGACGTCCGGCAACTCCGGCTTCTGTCGGAGTTAAAGCGTAGTAAATCGCGCCTACTACTGCCAGCGACGCCACGAAGGTCAGTATTGTGATGGTCCAAACCATTGAGGGTTAACCTTTAATTGCTCAAACTCGTTACTCAGACCTCGATATGAATTATTTTCCAGAGCAACAACGATCCGACAATCTGAAGAGTCGCCGCAATCCCAATAATTGTTGGCCCTGCCGGATCTTCAGTGAGCACCTTCATGTATTGAGGATTCAGCGCACTTAGGGCCAATAACATGATCGGCGGGATCGCTATCAAGATCGCTGCCGTCAACTTGCCTTGCGCCGTCTTGGTTTGGACGTCGCGATGGATGCGGAAGCGATCACGGATGACCCTTGACAGCCCATCCAGAATCTCCGCCAGGTTTCCGCCCGTCTCTTTCTGGATCATCAGCGAGGTCACGAAGAATCGAACGTCAATCAGTGGCACGCGCTCGGTGAGATTCAAGAGCGTATCCCTGAGTGGCAGTCCGAAATTCTGCTCCTCGAATGTAGTCCGGAACTCACTGCCTATAGGCTCGTCGGATTCCTTGGCGATCATTTCCATGCCGGTGGTGAAAGCATGCCCTGCGCGGACGGCGCGGCCCAAAAGATCGAGTGCTTCAGGAAAATGTTCCTCGAATTTCCCGAGCCTACGCTTACGCATGAAAGCTATATAAGCCAACGGAAGAAGTGCAATGCCCAAGCTCAGGAGCGTAGTCGCGAAAAAATAATGAATAAAGCTCGACAAAATATAATATGCAGCGAATCCGAGAACGGCCATGAACAAGATAACTTTTGCCGGCTTGGTCTTCATTCCCGCCTGAAGCAAGTAATCGTTGAGCTTTGAGGACCACTTGAACCTCATCATCAGACGATGAATTGGAGGCACGCTGCTGAGCAGTTCATCGCGCACGAGACTCGTGCCCAGACTCAGGCTGCCGCGGCGCTCCGCCTTTCGAACGGAATCCATGCGGCGGCGTACGACTTCCTGCCCCTTATCTGTGCTTATGAACATCCACACCAGCAGGCACAGAGCAACCACCACAAAAAAAGTAAGCAACGCCAGCAGAATTGCCATGACTACGCCTCACCCGCCGGTTCGAACTTTTTCATTGCCGCACCAAACTTTTGCCGCCCACCATGGAAACGAGCGTATCAAATGAACCGCTCATCGTGGCGCTGGCATTTCAAACATTGACATCGGAAGCGGAATGCCGGTAACCAGCAAACGTTCCGCAAACTTTGGACGGATGCCCGTTGGTACAAAATCTCCAAGGACTTCTCCGTTCTCCCGAATTCCGCGTTTCCGATAGACAAAAATCTCCTGCATGGTGACTATTTCGCCTTCCATGCCGGTGATCTCCGCCACACTGATAATCTTGCGCGTGCCGTCGCTCAGGCGGCTAACCTGCACCACCACATCAACCGCCGACGCGATCTGATTCCGGATCGCTCTTTCGGGAATATTAAGATCCGACATGGCCACCATGGTTTCCAGTCGGCTGATGGCGTCACGTGGGCTGTTGGCGTGAATGGTGGTCAGTGAGCCATCGTGACCCGTATTCATGGCCTGCAACATATCGAGCGCTTCTTCGCCGCGGACCTCACCCATGATGATGCGGTCTGGACGCATACGCAGCGAGTTAATCATCAGCTGCCTCTGCTGCACCGCGCCCTTTCCTTCAATGTTCGGAGGGCGGGTTTCCAATCGCACCACATGCTCCTGGTGCAACTGCAACTCGGCCGCATCCTCGATGGTAACGATTCGTTCGCGGTCCGAAATATTGTGGGAGAGCACATTCAAGAATGTGGTTTTGCCGGCGCCGGTGCCGCCTGACACTAATATGTTCAGCCGTGCTTTCACGCAGCCGCGCAACAACTCCATCATGGGCAAAGTGAGGCTATTGTTCCGCAACAGGTCTTCCGCCTGAAGGGGGTCTCGCCCGAATCGTCGGATAGAGAGCGCTGGGCCATCCACGGCTAGTGGGGGAATAATCGCGTTCACGCGCGAGCCATCCGCCAAGCGAGCGTCGACCATCGGAGAAGATTCATCAATGCGCCTGCCGATCGCCGAGACGATGCGATCGATAATAGCCATCAAATGCGTGTCATCGCGAAACTGCACGTTGGTCTGCTCCAGCATTCCGCGGCGCTCGATGTACACCCGTTTATGGCCGTTGACCAGAATGTCAGAGATGGTGGGGTCTGCAAGTAGTGGCTCCAGCGGCCCCAATCCGAATAC